>JAEOTG010000088.1 GCA_016839985.1 Candidatus Heimdallarchaeota archaeon
AGGAGTACATATTTAATCGAGATGCAAAATATCTAACAACGTCTTGATTTCCTCCAGAAATTCTTGTTGGATCACATTCTTGAAGACCAATTATATCTGGATCAAGATCTCGTATTAGTTGTAGTTGTCCATCATAATTTCTATCTCCTGAAACATTGACTCCTTGTTGAATGTTGTATGTTAAGATTACTAGTGATGTCTTTCCAGATGCAGTATAGTCAGGTGAAGGAGTTGTAATAATAGCACCTACAATTGTACCTACAAATATTAAACCAAAAATTGTAGAGAGTATAACCTTTGAATTTAGAGTTCTCTCAATTTTCTCATAGCTTAACGTTGATTTTTTCACCAACAAAACAGCTAAAGAAACTAGCAAAGTAGGTATAAAGAAAGCTATCCAAAACATATCTCTGAAACCATAAGAAATTGGAGGAAGATATCCCCAAACATTAGGAAGGACTTGAACAAAAATCATTATTATAACAAAAATACCACAAATCAAGAAACTCCCACCAAGTTTAATTGGTTTTGGTTTTGTTTTAATTAGTTCTTTTGTGAGGATTTTGAAATCGATGTAGATTATTGGTGATGTGATGATTGCTATAGCAAGAGGTATATGATAGTACCAAGCAGTTGTAGGAGCTTCCAAGGGATATGCACTTGGAACTTTTGGGAAGAAGATTTGATGTATGAGAATCGTTATGGTCAGTGATAATCCAAACACACCATTCCATGTCCAGATCATCCAATCTTTGAGTTTATTAGATATTTCCGGTTTCCACAATGAAACAGCTATAAACACACCAAGCATTAACATTAGACCAATAACTATTCCAATGTAATTTCCTTCAGTCCATCTTGAGATTACTGTAGGACTCATGAAGACAAACCAAATTAAGATAAAAATATTAATCAAACCCATTGAAAGTCCTAATATTTTCCAAAAACTTGATTCTACCTTAGGTTCTTTTGCTTCTTCCTTTATGTTTGTAGAATTTCTTTTATTATCAATAAATAGTAAAAACATTATAAGTGACGCAATTATTCCAAGAATCCAACCAATAATTTGATACCACGAGTATTGCGATATATCTAATGATGCATTAGCTGTTCGAAATAAGATAGATAAAGCAACAGCAATAGCTAATCCTATCCCTAAATCCTTACTAACTTGCATCTCTTTATTTCTTGATTTTGCAAGAAAAGCTGGAAAGATTACCAGAAAACAACCTACAGTTATTCCTGACATGATGTAATTCATTTGCTTTACCATCAGAGGTTCTAGTAGTCTAGCAACTATCATAATTTCACCTAAAATAAGCAACATGAGGTTGGGGATTTGTTTTCTGAAGAAAAGAAGAACTAAAGGTGTTAGTAAAAAGACTAAACCTAAAATGTTCTCGTCAGGTTCAAGATTGAGTAAAGCATATGCGTATATCCTTTCAACTAAATCTGAAAGTGTCTGAATGAAAAATAGAAACAATATTGAAAATAGCATAATTATAGAATATTTTTCTCTATGAATTTTCTTTACTGTATCCATAAAGATAAAGAAAAAATCACTTCTTTAAAAAACTAATTTCAAAATAATTAGAGAAACTTTTGTTCAGCTTTTCTTTCCAAAGTTGTTTTTACAGAAAAATCTAATGCGGTAGGAGTTTTTACGGCATCCATTAAAGAGGTCCATAACAGTTTTGATTTTTTTACTGATTCTACAAATTCGTTAAGTTTACTTAAAGAATCATACGAAGATCCTTTATACACGTAAGTAAAAAGCACTGCTTCTTGCACATTAATTATGAGAGTATAATCTTGGTATTTTATTCTTTCAATATGTCCTGTAGATTCAAATATTTCAGACGCAAATGAGTTTATTGCTGCTAAAAATCCTCCAATTAAGGCACCATCTAATTTAGTTAATTCTAGAAATTTCTGAGTGTATATTGTTTGACCATCTTTGTTTAGTAAGATAAGCATAATAGGTCTTTCTTGTTCAAGATCTTGAACATCAAATTCTTCATTCCTTATGATTTTAGCAAGGATTTTGTTAAAATTCGTTAGATGAAGCCTTTCTGACAAAGAGGCTTCCTTTTGTAAAATTGCATTCCATTTATCCATCTGATTAATTAATTCATCATGCTCTTTGGAAATCTTCAAAGCTAATCTATGTAATTCTTTTTCTTCAGCAATTAATTGAGCTTGGATGAGTAGATTTTTTGCTTTTTTTAAATCTAAATCAATTAAAGCAAGTTGCGATTTGAGCCAATATGTTTCAGCCATTAATGAAAAAGAATATTGCTTCTTAGCAATTTCAAATAACTGGTCTATAAGAGTTCCCAATTCATTAAAAACATCTTGATCTCCTATTATCCTAAGCTCTTCAAGAAGGAGATCACAAAGATTCAGATATGCAATTGTAGTAATTGTATGATCAATAACCTCTTCTTCTATAACATTTCTTAGCAGTTCTTCTGCTTTAGCTCTTTTTGGTGTTCTTGAACTTGTTTTAAGTAGAAGTGCTTCAGCAATATTGAACTTCTGATGAATTAATTTATTATCTTCTTTTTCATTTATCCGTTCCAATTTCTCATGATAGATTTTAGCTTTTTCTAACAATCCTTTATCAAGAGATAAAATGATCAGATAGAATAATGAACTTGCAGCACCAGTGAAACTTTTCTCCTTTTCTCTTAATTCGAAGCTTCTTGTAAAAAGCTCTGTTGATTTCTCATAATCTCCTTTTGAGTAATATATGATACCCATACTTTGGTAAGAAGCAGCAAGACCACTAAGGAAATTAAGTTCAGTAAAATGAGTTTTGCATTGTTTTAGATATTCGAGTGCATCATCTAGTTCTCCTCTAGTTCTATATATTGATGAGATATTATACAAACAGGCTGCAATCATATGTTTGTTATCTACTTCTTTTGCTTCTTTCATTGCATTGAAATAATGGTCTAAAGAAGAATTTAGCATTCCTTTCTTTTGGTATATATTACCTATATTCATATTAGTTATTGCAGAAAAATCTTTGTTTTCATAGTCTTTTGACATTTCATAACTATTAACATAGTAAGCTAGAGATTCTTCAAGATGCCCTTTATTGGAATAGATAATTCCCAACCTGTTAAGAGTTTGAGCAATATAGTACTTATTTCCTATTGCTTTTCTTATGTCCAAGCTTTGTTTGAGTAGCTTTGACGCTTTATCAGGATTATTATGATAAGTGTACATAGCAATTCTATCAATTGTTTTAGCAGTTTCCAAATCCTCTTCAATTTCCTTACTTAAAGCTAAACTTTCATTTAGATTTTTATCAGTTGCTTTTTGATCCCCTGTAGCTTTGTTACACACACCTTTCATTCTTAGCAATTTTACTTTTCTAAGTTTATACTCCTTGCTATTTTCTTCATGGATTGTTTCTAGAATCGAGTCAGTTTTCACTACTAGATCAAGTGCTTTCTTGAAATCTCCCATGAAAATTAATATTTCAGCAACAAGAATCGATGTATCATTTTCTATTATAACATTCCTCGTTCTTTGGCTTTCCATTTTTAATTTATCAGATAACTGTAATGCTTCTTGATATTTACCTAAATCTAATTTTATTCGTATTTCAAGAAGATTGATTTTCATTCGGGAAGTAGAATCAAGATTCTCCCATTTTTCTAATGCTTCAATCATATCAAGAGCTTCAAAGTACATTCCTTTGACTACTAAATCCTTAATTCTTTCAAGCTCTAATGATATTTTTAAAGACATTCGAATACCTCTAATCACATAAAGATATTTTTTTGCTAATACTTAATCTCTTAATAAAAGAAAAGGAAATGACCTTAAATTATTATTCATTTATACAACCTTTTTGTATCTATCCAGAAGAAGCTAAAAGCTTTTTAACTTCTTTAACAACCAATGGTAAAAATTCTCCAGCTTTAACTCCAAGTTTAATATCTACAATCGAATCTAAGCCTGTTGGATCAAAATTTAGAATTATTAATTTAGCTCCATTTTGCTTAGCTAATTTAGGTAAGTGGGCTGCTGGAAACACTGACAAACTTGATCCAATTACCATCATTAGATCACATTTTGAAGAATGCTCTTTAGAAATACTTACTTCTTTATCAGGCATAGGTTCATTGAAATTAACTACAGATGAGATAATTCTTCCTTGACAATTTTTACATACAGGTTGATTTGGTATCGCAGATTCTGATCTAGAACCTCTTCCATGAATATCCCTATTCCAACCTATGTCATCTCTACTAAACCTTGCATCGCAATCCATGCATTTCATAAT
>JAEOTG010000015.1 GCA_016839985.1 Candidatus Heimdallarchaeota archaeon
ATAAGAGAAGCAATGATGGAAAAAAGAATGAGGAAGTTAGATTATATTATTAAAGAATTTAAGGCTCCATCATTGGAAGGATCCAAAGTTTCAGAAATAACGTTAGTTTCTTGGGGTTCAACTAAGAATATAGTTAAGGAAGCTATGATGAAATTGGAAGAGGAAGGAGTAAAAACAAATCATCTTCACATAAAATACGTTTCACCATTTCATTCTGAAGTAGTTGAAGAAATATTAAAAGATGCTAATAAAACTTTGATTATTGAACAGAATTTCACAGGGCAAATGCATGATTTCATCAGAATGAAAACAGGAGTAAATATAGAACATAAGCTTTTGAGGTATGATGGGGAACCAATTGTTCCTTCGCAAATCGTTGCGAAAGTAAAAGAGGTGATTAAAGAATGAGTGAAAGTTTTGATTATAAAATAAAAGATTATGAAAGTAACTTTAGACCCACATTCTGTCCAGGATGTGGTAACTTCAGTCAATACAGAGCTATAAGACAAGCACTTGTTGAATTAGAACTACCTCCTGAAGAGGTAGTTCTAGTAAGTGGTATAGGCTGTGCATCTCACATGCCTAATTTCATAAAGGTTTATGGTCTGCAAACTGTTCACGGAAGAGGGATACCTGTAGCTACAGGAATTCGATTAGCAAATCCAAAACTAACAGTTCTTGTTTATGCGGGAGATGGCGATGTTTATGGAATTGGAGGTAATCACTTTTTACATTCATGTAGGCGTAATGTCGATATAATTACAATTGTTTCAAACAATTTTGTTTATGGATTAACTACTGGTCAAGCTAGTGCAACTACACCTGTTGGAACCCTTACAAGAACAACACCTCGAGGCTCAATTGAAAATCCTATCAATCCTGTAGCAGTAGCTCTTTCAGCAGGTGCTACATTTGTTGGTAGAGGTTTTTCAGGAGATTTAAAGCATTTAAGTTGGCTTCTCAAGGAAGCTATTAATCATCGGGGTTTCGCATACGTTGATGTTTTTAGTCCCTGCATTACTTTCAATCACAACCAAACTTTTGATTATTTTAGAGACAAAGTTTACAAAGTTGAAGATTCTGGGCATAATAAAGAAGATTTCCACGCTGCACTAGAATTAGCAAATCAACTTGTTGTTAAAGATAAACTTCCTATAGGGATTTTCTATCAAATAGAACACAAAACCACTTATGAAGAAAGAGATTTTGCTTTAAATCAAGGTATAATTCCTGCTCAATCACCTCTGGAATTGACTGATGAGCAAATTGAAGTTATAACTAAGGAGTTCTATTAAGATAAATATAGAGGGGCATTAAATGGATATTTCAAAACAAGATTTGATTAAGATTGGAGTGACTATAGCACTACTAGTTGCAGCTATTGTAATTCCCATGACTACTGTTCGAGGAACTGCAGGTGATGACATTAATCATGATGTTACTTTAAATTATTATTACGATAATGGGGAAAATCAATACAATTCAACTTTTAATTTTTCATTTGAACTGATAAATTCTACAACCTATCCTGAGGTTCTTGAATCATTTGATTTAGGAGATAATCTTACTCTCTGGATTGCTTATAATCCTAAAGTACAGAAAGGTTATAACAAACAACTAATAGTTAGAGCAACTATATTTGATGAATCAAATACTACAGTTGATCCTTTACCTCAAATTGGGAATTTTAGCTTAAAAATAGAAAGTCAAGCTGATCCAGAAGGTTTAGGAATAAATCTTACACTTCCAGCATCAAGCCTTGAGAAAGATTATAGAGACCAGAAGTGGGTAACTTTCACTTTTCGTTTACCTTACAAAACAAATGTTGTTCTATCCTTATTGTTCGTAGTTGGTATTTTGTGGGTAATGGAAGCAATTCCCTTAGTGGCAACTAGTTTGTTAATACCCATAGCAGGTGTAATATTTCTTAGTCTAAGTGCAAAAGGTTTATTGGCTCCATTTGCTGAACCTGTAATCTTCCTTTTTCTTGGCGGATTTATAATATCCAAGGCTATGAACAAAACTGGTTTAGATAAGTGGATATCTCTGAATATTGTAAGAATTAGTCCAAACAATCCTAGAATACTAATGCTGTTAATGATGATAGTAACAGCACTTTTATCCATGTTTATGAGCAATACTGCAACTGCAGCAACAATGATTCCGATAGCTGTTGCTGTAACAGATAAACTCAAAGTTAACAAAGAAATAGAAGAAGAAAAAATAGACAGGTATTCAAAAGCATTGATTCTAGGAATTGCATATAGTGCTTCATTAGGTGGAATAGGGTCAGCTATTGGAACTCCTGCAAATCCAATTGCAATAGCGTTGTTAAGTCAATATGCTGGTGTCCAAATCACTTTTACTCAATGGTTTGTTTTTGGATTACCTATTGTAATCATAATGCTACCTTTGATGTGGCTTTATCTCTGGATAGTTTTCAAACCTAAAGTACCCAAAGAAAGTATAGAAATTGCTAAAACAGCTGTAAAGAAAGAACTAGATAACATCGGAAACTTAAACAAGAAACAGATATATGTTCTATCAGTTTTTATCCTTGCTCTAATTCTATGGTTTTTGGAAAGTGTAATTAAGAATAATTTGTTCCCAACTTTCTCATCTTCTATTGTTGCAATAATAGCAGCTGTTTTGTTATTCATTCCTGCTGTATTTGAAAAAAGTGCTGTTCTTAAAGGAAGAGATATTAATGATATTAATTGGAATGCAATTCTTATATTTGGTGGAGGTTTAACACTAGGTGTAATTTTAACTGAATCAGGTGCAGGAGATTTAATAGCCTTTTCCTTGGAAAGTCTGAATATTACGAGTAATATACTTTTCATAGCTCTCATAGCAGTAGTTGGAATAATATTGACCTTTATGGCTTCAAACACTGGTTCTGCATCTATACTTGTTCCACTAGTTATACCTCTTGGATTATTATTACATATAGATCCTGTGCTTTTAGCAGTTGTAGCTGCTATAGGATCAAGTGTGGACTTTATGCTCCCCCAAGGTACACCTCCTACGATGATTGCTTACAGTACGAACAAATACACTGTTAGAGAAATGGCAAAAATAGGATCAATAGTTGATATATTTGGATTATTGGTACTGTCTTTTGTGCTACCATTCTTCTGGAGATTAATTGGAGTAGTGTATTTCTAACTCCTTTCCTTCTTTTATTAATAAAGAAAAAATAAAAAGAAAAAAAATCATTCTATGTGATTCTCATCTTTCGTTGGTTTAGGTTTCTTCGCAGGCCACCAGTTCCAACGGGAAGCAACTGACATTATTGCAGGAACTAAAATTGTTCGAATAATAAAAGTATCAATTAGAACTGCAACACATAACATAAAACCGAATTGATTTAGAACCATTTCTCTTGAGAACATCAATCCAGAGAAAGCAATTGCCATGATTATACCTGCAAAAGAAATTATGTTTCCAGTTTTGAATAATGCTTTGTGAATTGAAGCTTTTTCTGTGAAACCTTTATCTCTGAATTCACTTATACGACTTAGAATGAAGATGTCATAATCGAGTCCTAAACCTAGTAAAATAGTTAATGACATTATAGGAGTAATCCAATAGAATCCTTGCACACCTTTCAGAGCTGGTATGATTTTATCAAAATACGTTGTTTCAAATACAAAGACACCAAGACCATAAATCCATGACATGGTAAGTCCTATCGTTAAGATCAGTCTAAGAGGAATGAAGATCGATTTGAACATTATAGCAATAACGATATAGACGACAATTACTGTTATAATGATCATTAAT
>JAEOTG010000089.1 GCA_016839985.1 Candidatus Heimdallarchaeota archaeon
CAAAAGTCAACCTAATCCAGTCATACCTAAAGAAATTTCTGGTCATTTAGAACTACATTCAGTTGATTTTAGTTATCAAGAAAAAGTACCAGTTTTAAAGAACATCAATTTGGTTATAAATCAAGGGGAGAGCATTGCTTTGGTTGGTCAAACAGGAGCTGGGAAAACCACGATTACAAAACTCTTATCCCGATATTATGATGTTTCTGAAGGAGAGGTTTTAGTGGATGGAAGGAATATAAAAGAAATAGACTTGGAGATGTTAAGAAAAAACATTGCAGTTGTTCCCCAAGATGTTTACTTATTCAGTGGTACGATTATGGACAATCTCAAGTTCGGAAAGAAAGAAGCAACTGATGATGAGGTTTTCGATGTCTGTTTAATCTTAGGATTGCATGATTATATTCTAAGACTTCCAGAAGGGTATGATACAGATGTAAAAGAAGGAGGATCTAGATTGTCATTAGGACAAAGACAGCTTATATCTCTTGCAAGAGCTGTTGTAGCTGATCCAAGTATTTTGATTCTTGATGAATGTAGTAGTTCTGTTGATCCCATTACGGAGGCTTTAATCCAGAAAGGAATAAACTTTATTCTAAAAGAAAGAACATCAATAATTATTGCTCATCGTTTAAGCACAATCAAAAATGCTTCTAAAATAGTAGTTCTAGAAAATGGGGAAATTATTGAAGAGGGAACTCATGAAAAACTACTTCTGAAGAAAGGAAAATATTATGATCTTTATGAGACACAGCTTACTAGTAACATAATTAACTAATTCACAATTCTATTCATTACAAAATCTTTTTTACTATACTTTTTCTTTGGATAGTAGATATATATGGCTAAATTATCTGAATTAATTGCAAATGAAGATAAACAAGTTTTATGTTTAGGAAATGAAGCAATTGCTAGAGGAGCTATTGAAGCTGGAGTTCAAGTATTTGCTGCTTATCCTGGAACACCAAGTAGTGAAATTAGTATGGCTCTAAATGCTGCTGCACCGGAATTAGGTTTTTATGCTGAATGGAGTACAAACGAAAAAGTAGCGATGGAAGCAGCTTTTGCTGCATCTATAAGTGGAATTAGAGCAATGACTGCTTGCAAACATGTTGGGTTAAATGTTGCTGCTGATGTTTTTTACTCCTTCATGTATATGGGATGTAAAGGAGGATTCGTAACAGTTGTAGGAGATGATCCTCATTGCTTCAGTAGTCAAAATGAACAAGATTCAAGATGGTTAGGTGTATCAGCTAATTTCCCAATTATTGAGCCTTCCAATCCTCATGAAGCAAAGAAATTTACAAAACTAGCTTTTGAAATCAGTGAACAATTTGAAATTCCAATGTTACTTAGATCAACAACAAGAATATCACATGCTAGAGCAAATGTTCAATTTAACAAATATGACTCAAATTTCAAAGAAGGAGAATTTGAGAAAACTTCCCGATTTAAGTGCTTACCCGCAATAGCTAGGGCAAATCATCCTAAATTGCTGGAAAAAATTGAGACTATAAAAAAATGGATTCCTGAGAGTGGTCTAACAGTTGTTGAAGAATGCCCAGATAATGAGTTTGGTATAATAACTTCAGGAATATCATATGCTTATGTTAAGGATGCATTAAAAGAATTGAAGCTAGAAGTATCTATTTTAAAATTAGGTATGGTTTCTCCACTTGATGAAGAATCGATTATTAATTTTTCAAAGGATAAAGAGAATATTATTTTCATTGAAGAGGTGGATCCATACCTTGAGGACAGAATATCTGCTTTATTAATTCAGAATAATTTATATCCAAAAATTCATGGAAAGTGTTCTGGAATAACTAAACGGTATCACGAGTTAAATTATAGAATTGTAGCAGAAGCTCTATCAAAAACAATAGGAGGAGAAATTCTTTCAGTTGTAGAAATAGAAGAGGCAGTTGAAGAAACTAAAGAATTTATTCCATTTAGACCTCCTTTATTCTGTGCAGGATGTCAACATAGAGCTGCATTCTATGAGCTTTCCAAGATTGTAAGAAAGAATAATGGTATTTTCTCTTCAGATATAGGTTGTTATTCCTTGGATCCTTGGGTAACAGATACAATTGTCTGTATGGGTGCTTCTATAGGAATGGCAAACGGTTTCGCTAGAGTGATTAAGGATAAACCCATTTTTGCAATTATAGGAGATTCCACATTCTTCCATACAGGTCTTCCAGCATTAGCCAATGCAGTATATCATAAAGCTAATTTCAATATTCTAATTTTGGATAACAGGATGACTGCAATGACAGGTTTCCAACCAAATCCAACCGAAAGTATTCCTATCGAAGAAGTAGTTAAAGGGATGGGAGTAGAATACATTGTTGAATTTGATCCTTATGATTTTGAAAATGGAAAAAAAACAATTGAA
>JAEOTG010000016.1 GCA_016839985.1 Candidatus Heimdallarchaeota archaeon
ATTTTTAAGTTTCTCTGGAAATCAAATAAAAGAAGTATATGAAATTGCATAGAAAAATGGTAATGATTCTAATTATGGTTATGTTTATTTGTATGTTTTCTTTTACTTCTGCAGTATCCGCTCAAACATTCGAATTGGTTAAGGTTGAAGATTTATGGCTTAATGTCGGTTATTCAATAGATGTTGAAGGAAATTGTGCATATGTTAGTAATAATGATGGTGTTTCGATTATTAATATCGCTGATCCAACAAATGTTGAACAAGATAAACTAGTGGAACTACCTTCTGGAGCTTCTGGGATACAAGTTATTGATGGAATAGCATTTGTTGCATGTACCTCTTCTGGATTTTATATTGTCAATGTAACCGATATCTTTAATCCAGTAATTTTAGGTCACCATGTTCATACAGGAATAGCTATGAACGTTTTCATACAAGAAAATCTTGCTTTTGTAACTGATTATTATAATGGTTTAATAATCTATGATGTAAGCAACAAAAGTAATCCTGTTGAAGAATCTATCTATTATATGAGTGGAACCATTTGGGATATAGTTTCTAAGGATAATGTGGCTTATGCAGCGAATTCTGAACTGGGAGTTGAAGTACTAGATGTATCAGAACCAACAACTCCTGTGAGATTATCAATTCTTCCTTCAACATCAAGCTCAACTCATCTTTCAATTCATGAAAACAAACTCTTTGTTGGTAGACATGGGAATGGTCTGAAAGTATTCAATATCTCAAATCCATCCTCACCAATTCTAATTGGGAGTTATTCTGATTCTGATGATGGTGAAGAGCTTGGATTACATGGAAATGATACCTATCTAGCTGTAGCAGATAACTTTGGGATTGAATTATTCGATATTGAAAGTTTACCAACAATCACAAAACTAGCAGAATACAGAGAGAATGTCGGAGCTGCTCATGATGTGATAATGAGAGATAATTTTATTTACGCTGTTGATGGATTGACAGGTTTCTTTGTTTTAGAAATAAATCAACAACCAACTATTTCAGAATCGAACTACAATTTCTATACATTCACTATAATAGTGACAATGATTTTTCTGATGAAGAAGAGAGCTCAAAAAAGTAAAATAATTGACAAAGGAGGTGTATGAAATTGTACAGAAAAATGATAATGCATCTAAGCATAATAATGTTTATTTGTCTGTTGGTCTCTGCTCCTAATGAAATTTCTTCCTTTAATGAAATTGATAAAATGAGTTTGAGTTATTATACAGTTCATGACCCAATAGAGGTTCTTAATGATACAGCTTTCACTCTTTATGGTTTCGATGGTGCAGGAACTGAAGAAAATCCCTATATCATTGAGAATTATAAAATTGAATCTTTTGGTTTCCTTTCAAATGGTATTTATGTAACTGGTACTACTGCTCATTTTATTATCAGGAATTGTTATCTTCTTGCAGAATATATAGGTATAAATGTACATGCTGTCGCTTCTAATACTGCACAAATTATTAACAACACTTGCATAGGTACTACTGAAATGGGAGGAGGAATTGGAGTATCTAGCACTACAGGTTGTTCTATAATCAATAACACTTGTTCAAATCATGCATGTAGTATACATACAAACGAAGTAGATAATATCATTATTAGAGGAAATCTAGTGAGTGATTGTCTCTACCATGGAATTGGTATTCGCTACACTAGTTCAACAGATATAATTGGAAATGAGATAAGTAACTGTTCAATGTTTGGAGTTGCTATTGTAGGAGGTCTTTCAAATTTCAACTATGTATATCACAACATATTTATTGATAATGGAAAAGTAGAAACTTATAATATAGATAATGAACGTTTTGGAGAAATAACTAGTCAAGCATATGATGAAGGATTTTCAAATACTTGGTATGATGAAGGAAGTAAAACAGGAAATTACTATTCCGATTATAGTGGAAGAGGTGATTATCTAATAGATGGACCTTCCGAATCAGTAGATATTTACCCACAAAAAATTCGAGCAACTAGAAGTCCATATCTGTTTATAATGAGCATAGTAACACTAATTGCTTTGACATCAATAAGAGTTTTCAAGAGATATGGAAGTAAATAATAAAACAATAGTATCTGATTCTTGGAAAGATTAATAATTCCATATCTTCTCTGAAACACTAATGGGTAATACTTACTTGGAATATCTTAAAAATCACTTAACTCTAGCATTATTACTCTTATTCGTTTTTAGCTTATCTTTTACCCAGAACCCTTTTGTTTCAGCAAAATCCCATTCTCTAATATTTAATGAGTCTAATGCATATAATCATATCTCTTCACAATTAGATTTTGGTTTCAGGGTTCCAGGAACAACTGCTCATAATAATTGTGCAGATTGGATTTATAATCAAATACAGACTTATGTTGATGAAGTTGATATACATGATTTTTCTATTCAAAAGGAAAGTCAACCAAGTTACTACTGCCAAAATATTTTGGGAAAGATTAATACTAACAAAAGTAAAATTGTAATCCTAGGAGCACATTGGGATTCAAGAAATGTTGCAGAGAAAGATACTTACAACCAGAGTCAACCAATTCCTGGAGCTAATGATGGAGGTTCAGGAGTAGGAGTGCTAATAGAGTTATCTAGAGTTTTTTCTCTTTACAAAGACAATCTAGATTGCCAAATTTGGTTTCTCTTTCTCGATGCAGAAGATCAAGGATATTCACGAGGGATGTATGGATTAGAATATTGGGATTGGAGTGAAGGATCTAAAAAATTTGTTGAAGATATAGAAGAATTCTATGATTCAAAATCAGAAAAAATTGACAGTTTCATTTTGATTGATATGGTAGGAGGAACAGATCTTCAATTTATTAGAGAGACAAATTCAGATGCAATTTTGCATAATCAAATATTTAGAGAAGGTAGAAAACTAGGGTACAACAGTGCATTTCCTTTCAATCCAACTGAAATGGCAGTAATTGATGATCATATAGCTTTCAGAGATTATGGTGTACCAGTTATAGATTTGATAATAGATTTTGTAAACGGAGAATGGGATTACCATCATACACATTCTGATAATCTTGATAACATAGATCCTACTAGTTTGAAAATAATAGGACAGACAATTGAATCATACATCAAATCAAATTTTATAGTTGGTTTACCCATATGGGGATATTATGTTGCTGTTTTTAGTATAGGGATTCTAGTAACTCTCCTAATTGTATATTTTATTCAAAAGAAAAAAATAAAAAAGAAAGAAAAAAAATAAATTCTTTCACTATTCAAGTTTTAACTCATATCTATATGACGGAGTAAATTCGATTCCTATCTTCTTGTACAGCTTTTCATTTTCTGCATCGACTAAACCGTGATAGATCTCTTCGTAGCCTTCTTGTACAGCTTTGTTAGCCATGAAAACTACCATCTCTTTTAAGATATACTCATGATCCTTACTGAAGACAGGAATAGACGACAAGAAAGATCTCTTGGGTTGATCAGCTTTGTAGAATAATCCGTAAGATAAAACCTCATCTTTTTTAGCTATAACACAAGAAATTGTTAAATCTCTCTCTCTAAAAGTCTTCATTGTTTGATCAAAATTTTCCTCATTAACTTCAGTTCTAGCTTTGAGATAATATTTCTTAAATTTAGCTAGATGTTTGTCATCATTAAGATCAAGCTCATGGAAATGTTCAGGTTTGCTAAATTCTGAATCTGCGAATTTACTAGCAGAGAGAATGACTCTTTTACCTGATTCTTCCACCTTTTCAAATCCCCATTTTTCTAGTAACTCTGGGATGTAACCATATTCAGGTCTAGAATATGCGCGAATCTTCTGTGCTCCCTTTTCTTTTAGTATTCCCATGGTTTTATCAAAAAGCTTTGATTCTACTCCTTCATATCCCTGTCTAATGAATGGCATATGAATAGATCCCCATTGCACTCCTTTTTCTTCATCTTTCTCTTCTAAAGCACTGCTTAGAAAAGCGACTAATTTGTCAACATCATATAAGAAATGACGAGTTTCTGGTGTGAAATTTTCATTACCATCATACGCTTCTTTAAGTTGTTTCATTGTTGGGTACCAGGGATCAACAGGCCAATTTTTGACAACATCTTTCACTAATTTTCCAAGGTCTTCTAACCTTGATTCTTCATATGTTTTAAATTCCATTTTTTGCACCTACGAACTTTTTTTTAAAACATGCTTTCTCAAGCAATGAGAATGGCTCTCAAAAACACTTATAAGTCTTCTCATCAGATGAGAATGTTTATTAGTGCATGGGAATTCTTTAATATGCAA
>JAEOTG010000090.1 GCA_016839985.1 Candidatus Heimdallarchaeota archaeon
AGTTCATTAACAAATCAGAACCTTGTTGAGGTCCAGCAGGACGACGACTTCTAGCTCTTCCTCCAAAGAAGCTGCTAAAAAGATCATCACCAAAGAAATCTTCGCTGAAAATTGAGGAAAATAAATCTGAAAATGTTGAAAAATCTCTAGCATTAACACCTGCAAAATCTGATTGAACACCAGCAAAACCAAATCTATCATATGCAGCTCTTTTCTGTGAATCAGAGAGAATTTCATACGCTTCAGTTGCTTCTTTGAATTTCACAGCAGCATCTGGATCATCAGGATTTTGATCTGGGTGAAACTGCATAGCTTTCTTTCTATAAGATTTTTTTATCTCATTTTCAGATGCATCTTTTGAAACACCAAGCACTTCATAGTAATCTCGCTTATCAGACTTTGACATATATAATCCTCTATGTGTAATTGTTTAGTGCGCAAAATAAAAAAGAAAAAGGGGATAAAAATCTTATCGTTTAGCGAGATATAGAATATTATTCTTCATCTTCTTCTACAGGTTCATAGTCCACATCTATAACTTGTTCCTCATCAATATCAGGTTGTTGAGGCGCACTTGGTCCTTCTGGAACGCCTGGTCCATATTGACTTGGATCAGGTTGAGGTCCACCTGGTGCTTGTCCAGTTTCTGCATAAATTCTTTGAGATACTTTGTATATTTCTTGCATTAGCTCTTCTGTTTTTGATTTAATTGTCTCTATATCATCACTTTCTATGATTTTCTTTAATTCCTCGGATTTTTCTTCTATATCTTTCTTCTCAGAATCAGTGACTTTGTCACCAAGTTCTTTAAGTGTATTTTCGATATTATAGATAGCTTGTTCAGCACTATTCTTAACTTCAACAAGTTCTCTTTTTTGAGCATCTTCTTCTTTGTATTTTTCAGCATCTACTTTCATTTTCTCAATTTCATCATCTGTTAAATGAGAAGATTGAATCTGGATGCTTTGTTCCTTTCCTGTCCCTAAATCCTTTGCAGAAACTTGTGTTATTCCATTTGCATCTATGTCAAATTGAACCTCTATCTGTGGAACACCTCTTGGTGCTGGAGGGATGCCCACAAGATCAAAGTTTCCTAGAGTTATATTATCTGCTGCCATTGTTCTTTCTCCTTGAAGAACATGAATACTTACAGCAGGTTGATTATGTTCTAGAGTTGTAAATACTTTTTTTCTAGTAACTGGAATTGTAGTATTTCTTTCTACTAAAGCTGTCAAAACACCTCCCATAGGAGAGTAAGTTTCCACTCCTAGAGTTAATGGTGTCACATCGAGAAGAAGAATATCTTTTCTTTCTCCAGCGAGAACAGCTGCTTGGACTGCAGCTCCTAGTGCTACAACCTCTTCAGGAGCTACACCCTTATGAGGTTCTTTTCCGAATAATTCTTTAGCCATATCTCTTATCATAGGCATTCTTGTAGCTCCACCTACAAGAATAACTTTGTCTAACTCTCCTGTTTTTACTTTAGCGTCTTGCATAGCTTGTTTTGAAGGCTCTGCACATTTGTCAACGAGATCTTTAGTCATGTCTTCGAATTTAGCTCTTGTAAGCTCCAAATCTAGATGTTTAGCTCCAGATGCATCAGCTGTAATATAAGGTAAACTAATTTTTGTTTTTAATTTTGAAGTAAGCTCAATTTTTGCATCTTCAGCAGCGTCTTTCAATCTTTGCAGTATTTTTGCATCTTTAGATAAATCGATGCCTTCTTTCTTCTTGAATTCAGCAACTATCCATTCAATAACACGTTCGTCCCAATCATCTCCTCCTAAGAGGTTATTCCCTGATGTTGCTATTACTTTAAAGAGTCCTTCATCAAGCTCTAGGATTGACACATCAAAAGTTCCTCCTCCCAAGTCAAAGACTAAAACTCTTTCTGCTCCTTCTTTATCCAAACCATATGCTAATGCACTAGCAGTTGGTTCATTTACAATTCGTAAAACTTCTAGACCAGCAATTTCACCAGCATCTTTAGTTGCTTGTCTTTGTGTATCACTGAAATATGCTGGAACAGTGATTACAGCTTTATCTATCTTTTCTCCTAAATATGCTTCTGCATCTTCTTTCAATTTTGTTAGAATAAGTGCAGAAATTTCTTCAGGTCTATAATCTTTGTTTTCTACTGTGAATTTATAATCAGTACCCATTTTTCTTTTAATACTTCTGACAGTTCGATCATGAAAAGCAACTGCTTGTCGTTTTGCTTGAATTCCGACTGTACGGGTTCCATCTTCATTAAAAGTAACAACACTTGGAGTAATCCTTCCACCCTCTATATTAGGTATTATTTCAGGTTTTCCTGCAACCATATGAGCAATACCTGAGTTTGTTGTTCCTAAATCTATACCAACTACAAGTTCTTTCTTTGTCTTTTTTTCACTCATTTAACTCACCATTAAGCTTTGACAAATAGGTAGTTTTATGTTGGAAAATTTGCCAATTACTGATATATATATGTTATCATTATTAAAAAATAAGGTTCTTACAAAAAAGTAAGAGGAGTTTTGAAATCAAGTAAGAGTTGGTTTTCCTCTTGTTTTATATTTAGTATGCTTTTTCCTCTTTTTTGAATAATATGGAGATTTTTCGAGAAGAATTACTCGAACAAGAGGTTTGAAAAGCTTAATCAAAAATCTTCGGAAGCTAACTTTTTTCTTGTATACCCTCAGAAAATCACTAAATGTATTTTTTTGGAAATCTAATAATTCTTGAGCTTCTTTAGTATCCATCCAGTCACAATGATAGAAATCATCGTTATTAGTTACAGGTTTAAAAGCTTCATCTGGCAACATCCCTATACCTAGAACTTCAAGCATTTTTGATACAAATTCCCTTTGATACAGTTGGTTCCCTTTTCCTCCTCCAATAAAAAGTGTCTTACCTATAGCATCAGCTTCTAGTGCATTTACGCAAGCTAATGCTGCATCTCTGGAATCTACCATTTCTATTCTCTGTTCCAAAGGTATCTCAAACATTATATCAGGAATTTCCCAAGCCATCTCGAATGGAGTTACAGCTGCAAATCGTAGAATTATCCATGGAATTGTACTTTTCCAAAATACTTTTTCCACTTCGATCTTATGTTTCGCATAATTATCATAATCCAAGGGATCAAAAGGATCATCCACCCTTGTTGGTGGTTCTTTATCCATTCTATTACCATGGACAGCTATAGAAGAGATATATACAAATCTAGGAGGATCTTTCATTTTCTCTGCTACTCTTAACAAATTGATTGAACCTTTAACATTAACATCATAAGCTAGTTCTTGTTTTTCATATGCTAATGGAGGAATGATTGCAGCAAGATGTATTATAGAGTCAACATCTTTTACAATTTTCTTTATAGTTTTAGAATCTCTAATATCACCCCAAACTGTTTCAAAATCCCCAATTTTTTTCAATCTTGTTTCTAATTGAACATTTCGAGGATTCTTCAGATCAAAACATCTAACAGAATATCCTCTTTTTAACAATAATTTTAGAGTTCTCTGACCAACGTTGCCAAAAGCCCCAGTTAATAAAACTTTCATGAGAAAATAAGCACATGGGCAGATATATAGAGTCCAGTGAAACAGTAATTCTAAGAATTTGGAATTGTAATTGTGGTTTCTGGAAAATTCGAATTGTTATTTCATACGACTATTTATAAAGGGAGATTTTGTTTCTTTGTTTTTCTTTCATTGCTTTATGCTCATAAAATATCTTCTCTTTTCGTTAGACATAATTTTAAATATAAGTTCAATATAGAATTATTCACTATGTCTTTCCCAGGATTCAAAGAAGCAGCTAGTAGAGTGAACTTCTGTATCATTCGACCACTGTTACAGATATTCTACGGTCTTATCATCGGAATAATAATGATGGTTTTCAATATCATAATTGGAATCACTTTCTTTATTAACTGTCTAACAGTTCTTATTGCTGGTAAGAGATTCAAAATTCACTACGACTTTGTTTTAAGAGTCGCTAAGTGGATAGGTCACTTATACATGTACTTCCTAGCAGCAACTGATGATATTCCAGATCTATATCCAAAAGGATAATCAATTTTTTTTCCTTTTTTCTTTTTCTTATTTCTTAAGAAACCTTTAAAATAGACCCATTTTCTATCTCATAAACGCTAGATGCAGATTGTTCTGGTGATCAAATGGAAGAAGAAGAAATAATTACACCATATTTATCTGAAGAAATCCACCTATCTAAAGTAACACCACTAAGAGTTATTTGGGAGATGTTTAAGCTCACTTCATGGCAGAACTTCGCACATCATCCAACTTGTAGTGTTTATAAAAATCATTATTTGAGCATAGGTAGAATTAAGTTATGTGTAGGATGTACAAGTCTCTACTCAATGCTTGGGTTATTTTTAGTTATATTCTTTTCAGCAAATAATTTTTTTAGAGCAAATGTGATAATACTTCCTATTGTTTATGTATACGGTATTATCAGTTTATGCTTACATTTATTGATTCGTCCAGAAAATAAATGGTTCAAAGTTTTCTTTAGAGGATCCTTAGGTTTAGGAATAGGAGCTTACATCTCGATAATTGTTTTAGGACCAACTTGGTGGGTAAGATTAATTCTAGCAGGTTTAATTCCTATTGAAATTGCCTTGTTTTTCATAGTCAGAGGAAAAAGAGCAAATCTAGAACTATGTGATGATTGTGCATTACACTTTGCAGATCCACCTTGTGATCCTATGAAAAATACAGAGATTAGAGCTGCAAAAATAAATCAATTAATAGATTCTCAAATTGAAGGATTAAAGAAAAGAAGCATAGACACAAAAGAGGATGTTTTAAAAGTTAAAGAAGATTCAATAGAAGAACAATCTAGTGAATAATCTTGCTAAAAAAATAATTCTCCTTTAAGAACCAACATTGCATTACCCGCAATCTCAACTCTGTTATTTTCTAGGATTTTTACTCTCAGTTTTCCTCCTCTTTCAGACATTTGAAATGCTAGCATCTCCTTTTTATTCAATCTTTTTGACCAATAAGGTGTTAGAATTGTATGAGCTGATCCAGTTACAGGATCTTCATTGATCCCTGCCCAAGGTGCGAAGAATCTTGAGACAAAATCATATTTTTCAGATGCTCTTGCTGTTATCATTACACCCACTAATATTAAATCTAAATCTAATTCCTTCATTTGTTCGAAATCTGGTTTAATTTCCTTGATTTGTTCTTCATTTTCTACTTCTACTAAAATGTCATAAACTTTCTTAGAA
>JAEOTG010000091.1 GCA_016839985.1 Candidatus Heimdallarchaeota archaeon
CGTTTACATCAACAACACTTTGAAGTAATTGGGATTCTACACCTTTCTCTCTTGCAAATGCAATTATTGCATTTACATCTTTGGGGAAGCAGCTTCCTCCCCAACCAACACCAGCCCCGAAGAATTTAGGATTTATTCTATAATCTAATCCAATACCTTTTGCAACTAAACTTATATCGACTCCAGGAACAAGTTCTGCGATTTTTGCTAGTTCATTGATAAATGAAATTTTTGTGGCTAAATAGCAATTATTTCCATATTTGACTAATTCTGCGCTTTCAATATTCATTCTTAAAATTGGACATTTCTCCCCAATATGATTTCCATAAAAATCTTCATATAATTTCTGAAGCTCATCTCCACTTCTTTCATCAAATTCCCCAATAATAATTCTATCAGGCCAGAAAGTATCTTCAATAGATTTACCTTCTGCTAAAAATTCAGGTTGCATAACTAAACCAATATCGTCACCTAATTTTTTACCTGAATTTAGAACTAAATTCCTCCCAACTATATTCCTTGTAGTACCAGGAACAACAGTGGATCTAACCACAGTAAGATGATATCCATTCTTCTTTTTGAGAGCAGTTCCAATGTCTTTAGCGGCTTGTTCCATATAATCTAAATTAATTGTTTTATCAACGTGATTAAAAGGAGTACCGACAACTATTAAACTGATTTCAGAATTTAATACGGCTTCTTCTCTGCTTGTTGAGCAAACTAAATTTCCAGAAGTAACAGCTTTCTTTAATAAATCATCAAGACCATTCTCGAAAAATGGAGGAATTCCCTTGTTTATTAATTCAGCTTTTTTATCGTTTTTTGTACTACAGATTGTTTTGAAACCTCTTTCCGCAAAACAAACTGCTGAAACTAAACCTACAAAACCTGTACCTATCACAGAAACCCGATATTTCATTATAAATCTGTTATTTTTTCCATTTATTTAAATATCTCTTAAAAAAAGTACAGTTATTAAATCTTTAATATGAATTCTTGATTATAATTTGGTATCGTAATCTTGTGTTTATTGAGAGGTTTGGTGTTTTTAGGAGTGTGAACCATTATTTTTTGACCTTCAATTTTATTAATAAAATCATTTAGTGATTGAGGAGAAGAATGACCACTAATGTGAGCATTAAAAATTCTCTGCTTATAATTCTGAATAGCAAAGGGATGTAAAGTTTTTAATGCATGTCCGAGAGTATTAGGAGCTTGATAACCACAAATAATTATTCCAGTCTTATCATCATCCTTTGTTGCTTCTATAAGTTCTCTCGAGCATCCTCCTTGAACCATACCATGTCCACCTACAATTATGTCTCCTTCATCAAAATCATCTGGAATGATTCTTTTATAGCTTTTATAACCGTCATTTATCCCCATCGTTCTAGTAATATCAGCTGCTAATCCTGTAGTTTTCACATTCATTTTTTTATTTATTCTTAATCTTTCTAATCGCTTTATCATTTCTTGTGTACGTCCAAGAGAAAATGCAGGAATAATTAATCTTGTACAGCTTTCTGCAGCTTGAGAGAGAACAACATTAGGATCTTCTTGAGGTATATCTCTATTGTAGTATGTACCATCAAAGATTGTTACATCGCAATCTGTTGGCAATTTTGCACCAGGAAACAGCTCATTTTTATCTAGAGAAAAATCACCTGTGAAAAGAAGTCTTTTTCCAAAGATATTCAATTCATAGCTATAGCTTCCAAATAAATGTGAAGCAGGATAAGATGTAACTTCAAAACCAGGAGAAATTTCTACTGTTTCTTCAGACTTTAAAGGATTAAACACGCTAAATAAATTGACTAATCTAGATGTATTAGTATAACTCTTTAAGACTGGAAGAAATTTTATTTTCTTTCTATTCCTATCTTTTACAACATTACTTGTGTTAAATAATAATTTTTCAGTGAGAATTCTTGTAGTTGGACTAGCATACCATCTTTTTCCGTTTTCAGGTGTAATTAGATATGGTAAAGCTCCTGAGTGATCTAAATGTGCATGAGTAAGTAAAACTGCATTAACGAAGTTCAATGAAGGATGCCATTTAGGAATCGAATTATTTGCAACGCTCATACCATAATCAAGAAGAATTGCATTATTATCTATCTGAACAATAATTCCCATGTTGCCAATATTTCCACCACCAAGAAACGTAATTCGGATTTTTTGTGCATTTGAAGGGCTGGAATAAGCTTTAATCGATGCGAATTCTCTCACTTGATTTTGAGGTAAATTAGCTAAATCTTCCATTTTGACAGTTTTAGCATCTATTTTTAAGATGTGAGGTTTTAAAATTGGATCTACTACTGTTGGAAAAACAGGAAAATTTTCTCGTTCATAAACTTCCTCAATCTTCTTCTGGAAATCAACCATAGATATTTTTCCATTAACTTTAACTTGACTGCTGTAATTTTTAGCTATATTGTAAGCTACTTTATCTAGAATCTCTCTCTCTAAATAATAATCCAAATAATTAATTGTTTCAGCACTTACTAAACTAGCTACTTCCTCAACATATTCTTCTCTTTCGCTTAAGTTCTTAACGCAACGATCAATTTCCTTTCCTGTGATGTCTTCTCCTTCATTTATCCCTATTTCAGGAAACATTTCTTTTATTTCTTTAGAAAAAATTTTGTAGGAAAATGAAGTTATTCCCATTTCACGACAGAATTCTAGATAAGAAAAATAGTTTGTTTTGTTTTCAAGCTTGTTATCTTGTTCTTCTGTATAAGTCCAAAAAGCAGCTAAAATCTGTTTATTAGATAAAGATTTGTTAAAAAAAAGATCTTGGATACCTGCTCGATAGATCTCAAAGTTGATACAATTTAGTAAATATAAACCTACAAGATAATAAAACATATTCTCTGAGTGTTGAGTATTCTCTTCTAACCATGATGATTGATAAATTTGTAAAATATTAGCATTTTTACAGATATAATAGGAATCATCTTGCTTCTTCAGATATTCTTCTAATTCAAGATATATATTTCGTAGTTCTTTTGAAATCTTTTTTTCATTATAATTTTGGTTGTTTTTCTTAGCAAGAATAAATTCAATAAAGTCGTGTTCCTGTTGCATTGCTTTTCCTCTAAAAGTCACTATTTATCAAAGAATTGATTTTCTCCCATAATACAAATTTGAAAAATGAAGAAAACTATCTTAATCTTCATCTTCATCTTCTTGAGTATCGCTTTCTAATAGATTACTAAATGCATCTCTAAGCTCAAATTGCAAAGCTTCTTTCATTTGCTTTGTAGATTTTTGAGGTGCTGCTGGTGCAACAGCTGTTGGTTCGAAATCATCTTCATCATCATCATCATCATCATCTTTCAAACGAGAAGCTCTTTTTGCTAAAACATCTTTAACTTCCATGTTTAAAGCCATTCCAGCTGGCATTGAACCTCCAGCTTGAGCTGCAGCTCTTTCTTTTCTATGCTCATCTGGGTCAACTTTTGTTAAACCTGATTTAATATTCTTAATATCATCAGCACTCGCACCAAATGGACTAAAAACTGGTGTTGGAGCCATTCCTGGATCCCCAGGTGCTCCTGGTTCTGTTACTGGGGCTTTTTGTAGTTTGGAAGCTGCTTTAAGGAGATCACTACTACTTATACCTGCTCCTGTTACAGGACTTGAACCTGTTGCAGGTGCTGGAATATCTCCTCCTTCTAAAGAAGGTGCGCCAACACTTGCTGCTGGAGCAGCACTTAAATTGGGAGCTCCAACATTTTCTGAAAGATTAGGCACTCCTGAAGTTTGAGGAGCTGTTACTGGAGCAGCTGCTGGTATATTTGCAGCTGGAGCAGAAGTAGGTATTGAAAAAGAGGGCATCATAGCAGCAGGACTGGCAATACCTAGAGAATGTTCTATTGTAGAAATCCTAGAATCTAAGGTATTGATATAATCCTCCATTCTCTCAGTTGACTTTACCATAATTGCTCCAAAGTTCTCAATAAGCCTAGTTAACTTCATTATCGCTTTTCTAGATGGCTCTGAACTACCGGATAATAGACCATCTAGATAATCATCGATCGACAATTTAATCAAGTAAACAGCAAGAA
>JAEOTG010000092.1 GCA_016839985.1 Candidatus Heimdallarchaeota archaeon
ACGAAGAAAAGAATTCATCGTACTATCTTCTGAAAAACAATCAGATTATTTATGAAATCAATAATTGCTTGGGTTTACTCAAGGTTTTAAAGGAGGATTCAATAAATGTCTAGTTCAATTGATAACTACAATAAACTGTCAATATCTATTGCAAAATTCCTAGAAGGTAAAATTACAGATTTAATTAAAAAGAATGATATTGTAGAAGCTGAAAGAATTACACTTGAAATAATAAAGAAGTTACAAATAGAATTAAATCATGTGTATGAAATGCTTTCAGAAGTATATCTAAATGAACAATATTTTCACATCTCTCTTTTTGATTTGGATAATTCATTCAGTAATCTACAAACATGTCTCAAAATCTTAAACAAATATATGGAGGAATCATAATATGTATCTAAAAGATAATTATAGAAAGAAAATAAATTCTATTTTAATAGTAGTTATTAATACAAAAGATCATTTTATGAAATGCCCTAAATGTAATCAAAATCTTGATTATGGTGATAGAGTAAATTATGTGTATTTGGAATGTCCTGATTGCGACTATTACACCTTACTAGGAGATATTTCGGAAGTTCATTCAAATTAAAACCAATTAATTATTTTTTTGTTCTTAAAATATGATTTGAAAATTTTCTTATATTCTTAGTATATTAACTTGAAAAAGCAAAATATACAATCAAAGATATAAAATTAAGGAACAGAATAGATAAAAAAAAAGAAGAAACTAGATAGGCTCTTGAAGTTTAATGGGTTCAATGTAACCTAATTCTTCTAGTTTATCTAATACTTTTTGAACGCTTTCTTCAACTGTTTCTTTGTCTGTTTCACAAGTCACTTCAGCGGCATTAGGCTCCTCGTACGGATCTGAAACACCTGTGAAATTTTTGATGATACCTTGCTCTGCTTTTTCATAAAGACCTTTAATGTCACGAGTTTTGCAGACTTCTATAGGACATTTAACGTAAACTTCAACGAAATCCTTAATTCTTTTTCTGATCTCTTCACGGATTGAGATGTAAGGACTTATGTTTGCCATTAATGCCAAAACATTATTTCTTGATAAGAGATGACAGACAAATCCTACGCGTCGTATATTTTCATCGCGGTCCTCCTTCGAAAACCCGAGCCCCTTACTTAGATTTTGTCTTACTATATCTGCATCTAATCGTTCTATAAGATATCCTCGTTTCTTAAGTTCAGATTCAACAACTTTGGAGATTGTTGTCTTACCACTCCCACTTAAACCAGTGAATAAAACTGTAGCTCCACGTTGTGATGTTTTTTGATAACGTTTTTTATTTACAGAATCTATCAGAATCATTGCTACTTCTGGTCTCGAAAATTCTCTTGGAAGCATTTCTCCATTTGCCAACATTTCTCGAACTTTAGTACCACTAATAAAAACATGAGCATCTTTCCCGTGAGGACATGTTCGAAGCGTAACCATCTGGTCACAAAGCTTACAATAGAATGCATGTTCAAATTTCATAGGTTCAATCATAAGATCTTCCTTTGAAAATTGATCGAAAATTTCTTGGGCTTCATAGGTTGTGTAAAAATCTCCTACGCCTGCGTGGTCCCTTCCGACAATGAAATGAGAGCACCCATAATTCTGTCTGGAGATTGCATGTAGGATTGCTTCTCTTGGACCAGCATACCTCATATTAGCAGGATAAACTCCCAGAAATGTTTTATCTTTAGGATAATAATTATTTAAAATTACATTATAAGTTTCCATTCTCACATGATTTGGAATATCATCTTTTTTAGTTGTACCAACTAAAGGATTTACAAAAAGACCATCAACTGATTCCAAAGCTATCTTTTGAAGATGCTCATGTGAACGGTGGATAGGATTGCGAGTCTGAAAAGCTACTACAGTATTCCAACCTTTTTCTTTAAAAATTTCCCTTGTTAGCTTAGGAGAAAATCTATATTCCTTGAAATCTTTATGAGGAATTTCCTCAATTAATTTGATATCTCCACCTAAGTATGCATTTTCTGATTGGTATAATGCTGAAACTCCAGGATGACTATTATCATCTGTTTTATAGATGTTGATAGCTTCTTCTTTTTTATCAGGTTTATAAATATCAGAGATTTTCATTATACCAATATGAATCTCTTCCCAGATGAGAGAGATTTCATCACCTACTTTCAGTCTTGATGCAAAATCTTCATTAACAGCTAGAGTTATAGGAATAGGCCATAAAACTCCATTTGTCAATCTCATGTTCTTTACAACATTATTATAATCCTCTTCCCCCAGGAATCCAGTTAAAGGAGAATAAACTCCCGAACTAATACATTCCAAATCAGCAAGAGTCCTTTCATCTAGTTTCCAAATAGGAAGAGTCTTTGCCTTTTCTACAAGATCAAATCTTAATTTTTCATCTGTTACTGTTAAATCAACTAACTTTCCACCGTGTGGAGGTATTAGTTTACTTTCTTTACTCATTTTTATTCCTCACTTCTTTAATCATTTCAAATATCTGCTGAGAAGCTATTTCTGATGTTCCAACTATGGAATCAACAAGGGTATCTCTTTGATTAAATATAAAAGATTCACCATGTTTGTCAGAAACTTTCCCTCCAGCTTCTGTTAAAATCAAACATCCTGCTGCAATATCCCATTCGTTTTTGTTTCCTAAACTGAAAGTTCCATCAGCTTTTCCACAAGCAACTAAGGCTAGCTTGTAAGCAATAGAGCCAGTTGGGATAATCTCGGCTTTTTCATCAAAAGGTTCAAATTCACTTCGATTAATTTCTGATCTACTAGCTACAATAACAGGTTTATCTGAGAGGATTGTTTTAACATGGATAGGTTGTCCATTAAGTTTAGCTCCTTCTCCCTTTATAGCTGTATATAATTCATTACGTAATGGATTTGAAATTAATCCTAGAATTGGTTGTCCATTCTTAACTAAAGCAATAGAAATACTATATTCTGGAATACCTAAAACAAATTCCTTAGTTCCGTCAATAGGATCTACTATCCAAACTAGTTCTTTTGTAAGACGGTTTTCATTATCACGCGTTTCTTCTGACAACCATCCGATTTCTGGGAAATATTTTGAGAATTCTTCTTGCAGTATATTATTGACTATAAAATCACCAGTTGTTACAGGATCATCATTTTTTTTGAAGGATTTTTCAAAACCTTGTTCAGCAATTTCTAGAAGTTTGGAACTTGCTTTCTTTGCTGCTTCACATAGAATTTTGAATTCTTTTTCAAAATTATTCATATCTTCTGTATTCACTGGTTTTCAGTTTCTAGCCTAAAGTCTGCTATATTTAAAATATTGGATAGAACATAAGAGAGATATAACAAAAAGGGATTTTCTCAAAAACTATTTAATAGCTAAACAAGTTTATTTTATAGATACTGATTTGACTCTAGGAAGAAAAAAAATGTCAAAAAAAGATCTCAAATTCGTTGAAACAGATATAAAATTTAGTATTGACAAAGTTTTCTTGAAGGGGACTCTCACACTACCAAAGAAAAAAGGGAAACTTCCATGTGTGATTCTTTTAAGTGGATATGGACCTTGCAAGAGGGATTACGAGACCCAAGGATTCAAAAGATATCAAGTTATAGCCCATAAATTAGCTAAGAAAGGTTTTGCAGTTCTAAGATACGATGATAGAGGTTCTGAGGAATTATCAGAAATCAAATGGTCGGACTCTACATTTGATGACCTCGCAAATGAAGCTTTAGAAGCACTCAAATTACTGAAAAAAAGGTCAGACATTGATTCAAAAAGAATAGGATTTCTTGGACATAGTCTTGGTGCAACTATAGC
>JAEOTG010000093.1 GCA_016839985.1 Candidatus Heimdallarchaeota archaeon
CTCTGAAAGGGAGAGCTAAATGAACAACATAAGTTGGTTTTTCAATAGATTGATATTTTGGTGAATTAATTTTTACATTGATTATTTCATTTTGTACTTTTTCTCTAAACTCATTCCATAATTTCATGTATGTTTTATATTGCTTCTTTGTTAAAAATAGATTACCAATATTAATTCCCTCAGAGTCTTTTAGAAACTTCTTGGTTTCTTCTAATTCATGCTCTCTCTTTTGTGTTACCTCTGTTTTATGAATTGAGTGAGAGAAGATATGTTCCTCAACAAAATTTTGACTTTTGTCTATCAAATAAGTTGCATCTCTTATCATTTTGGTTAGTAATCTAGGTGTCATTTGAGTATCAAGAATAGATTTATCTTCCTCTTCTCCTTTTGTAATAGTCTCCAAAATATTTAAGCTGAAACTTTGTGTTAACTCAATTCCTTTTGCTCCTAAGGAATAATATTTTTTCAGCATAGTAGCTGAACGAATTTGCTCCTCTCTTGTTATTTTTACTAAATCTAAACTTGTTAAAAGCTTGAGATGACTTGTTAAAGCACCTTTTGTTATCCCAAGCTTCTTGCTTAATTCGTTTAAATTCATTTCTTTTATGTAAAGAGTATATAAGATCCTAAATGGAGTGGATCCTTTGTTATATAATATCAGGAAATTATTCAAGTTTTGAGCTCGTCTAAGTAATTCTCTCGCTTTAGCTATATCAATTTCCTCCAAAGCAGTCTTCGTTTGATGAAGAAAACTCTCTGCAGCTATTGCATAAGCTCTCTGAGATTGGTCAGGAGAAAGTCTATCTGACAAATCTGACAACTCACTAACAAGCCCTTCTTCACCTAGATGTTTTTTTAACTCTACAGCAAGTAAATCACTGTAATTTGACATAGCAATGATTGTATAGTTGTAAGATATGATGTCCTCCTCAGTAATCTCTTCCAATATCCTTTGGGCTTTCTGTTTATCTCTAGCCTTATCACTTGATTTTAGAATTAGCGCTCGAGCAAGACGATATATTTGATTAAATAATTTTGTATTGTGACGGTAGCTTATTAAAGAAAGTCTGTTTAAGTAATCATTTAATATACCGTACTTTTCTGTAATATATTCTCTTGTTTCTTTCTCTGTTACTTTAATGTTATTTTTTATTTCTTTAGATAATTCACCATACATAAAAGTTTCAAATCTAATTAAATCGAATAGCGCATAAGCTTCAGGGTCAACCATTTCCAGATTCTGTGAATAATCAAGAGCTTTTTCTAATGTATCTATAACTAACTGTGGGTTTCCCATATCCTCATATATCATACTTAATCTTCTCAAAGAGAATACTGTTCCAAAATCAAAATTAGTTGTTTGATTTATTAGAAGTGAGTCATCAAAATACTGCTGAGCTTCTTTCAATTCTCTTCTAGCGAAATGAATGTCTCCAATGTTCAATAACGACCAAGAAATATCTTGTTGGTTTCCGATTTTCTTTCTAATTTTCAAACTTTTATTAAAATATTCTTGAGCTTTATCGATTACTCCCAGACTTCTCCATGAATACCCTAATCGAAATAATAAATGAGCTAGATCATATTGGTTTCCTGTCTCTTCTATGATTTCCAGACCTTTTTCAAAAAATTCAATAGCTTGTTCATTTTCTCCCATGTCATTGTGTACAATACCACAAATATATTGAGCTCTTGATAATAAATGGGGAACTTTCATTTTTTTACATAGCTGAAGATTCTCCTGTGATAATGCAAGAGCTTTGTTAACTTCCCCTTTACTTGTGTAAAGAAGTGCTTTATCTGCAAGTAGTCTTGATTTTCTTTGATCTTTTCCTTCTTCTGAGCAGCTTTCAATCATTTTTTCTACTATTTCAACATTTTCTAAAGCTTGTTCATTTTTGTTTAATCTATAATAAGCAAAAATGGAAAATAATATTGAATCAATTTCACATATAGTTCTCTGTTTAGATTTAGCTTCGATTTGATATCCACTTACAGTCTTTAAAGTTTCTTCATATTCACCTAAACAGTTTAAAGAAGAACATTTGCAGGATAAGAGATGAAATAACTCATTATCAGTTAACTTCTTATTCATTTGAAGTTTAGCAATTACATCTAAAGCTCGCGTATAATCTCCCGAAACCATGAGATTTTCAATCTCTCTGAAAGCTTTCTCAACCATCTAAATAGCTCCTATATAAGAAATAAAAGTGAAGAAAATCACTTAGTGTTAATCTCTTTGTACCTAATACAAGCCACAAGGTGATTTTCACCAACCTCCTCTAGATGAGGATCTACTTCTTTACATTTATCAATTGCATAAGTACATCGTGGATGAAACCTACAACCTGAAGGAACATCAATTCCACTAGGTACTTCACCTTTTATTGGTAAATCTTCTGTTCTTCTAGCATCAGGATCTGGTTTAGGTACTCCTGCAATAAGGGCTTTAGCATAAGGATGTAAAGGTTTTTGAATAATTTCTTCTGTATTACCTTGTTCTATAATTCTTCCAAGATACATCACAGCAGTTCTATCACACATTATTCTTGCTAATGCTAAGTCATGAGTAATGAATAGAAAAGCTGAACCTCTTTCTTTAGCGAGTTGTCGCATAATTTTTAGTACTCCTACTCGAATAGACACATCAAGCATCGAAACAGGTTCATCAGCAACAACAAACTCAGGATCTAGGATGAAAGCTCTAGCAACACCAACCCTCTGTCTTTGTCCTCCACTTAACTCGTGTGGATATCTATCAATAAAATCTTCAGCAGGAATTAGACCTACGCTTTCTAATTCCTCTTTTACTTTTATCTCAATCTCACTTTCATCAGTAATAATATTGAGAAGTCTTAATGGTTCTGCAACAATATCTAAAATGCTAAATCTAGGGCTTAAGGATTCATATGGATTTTGAAAAATTATCTGTATATCTTTTCTTAGGTTTTTCAACTCTCTCTGTGTGAAAGAACTTAAGTCTACTCTTTTTTTAGATCCTAAAGTATGTAATTGCTCATCTGTGAGAATGATTCTAATCCTTTTCAAAAATAGATAATCCCAAAAACGTTTAAGCCCAAGGATCTGTTTCCAACGGTAATACGTTTTACGAGAATCTTGTGCTTCTGTTGCTATTATGTTTCTTATTTGTTCTTTATTAAGAATTAAGGTTTCTTGGTCTTTCCTTCCTCGTAAAAGTCTCTTTTGACTTTTTGTAAGATTGAGTATTTCATTCTCTTCTTTTCTTTGTACATCACTTATTTGTTTTAGAGTAAGTTTAATTGTGTCAGGTGCTTTAAAGTATATCTGACCTCCAGTACTTTCTAAAAGGTGGAGTAAAAGTAAGCCTGTTGTAGATTTTCCGCAACCACTCTCTCCAACTAATCCGAAGATTTCACCTCTATGAATTCTAAAAGATATATCGTCTACTGCGTGAACATTAAACTTTTCACCACTTGAAAATATTATTCTAAAATATTCTTTTGTTAATTGTCTAAACTTCTTAATTCCTTCTTTAGAAAAAAGACTAGAGAAGTAATTCTTAGTGGCATTAGCATTTCTTCTTAAGTTCTCAGTTGAGAAAATGCTTTCAAAAAAACCTTTCATTACTGGAAATAGTTTTTCTAGATTTTTAGCTTCAACAACAATTTCTTCTTCAAGCATTTTCA
>JAEOTG010000094.1 GCA_016839985.1 Candidatus Heimdallarchaeota archaeon
CCAACCCACAATTACTACATATTTGTTCACCACGAGAGTAGTCACTAACTATCTCTTCGGAGTTACAATTTGGGCAGCGATCTCTACTCATTTTACCACTCTAAACAAACATACTCACAGGCATATATAAAGCTAGCTAATCAAAGTCGATAAGAAGGCTTGAATATTTAGAATTCGAATAGCAAGTAAAAGGTTAATAAAATAAATTATTTGTAAATTGTGTTAGATAATGAATTATTAAAATAGGTATTTGTATTTAAGAACGACAATATTTTTAAGTTTAAGAGCTAGAATTAAACGATGACTGTATACTTCTCAATACATTATAACATTGCTAGTTATAGAGAACCTATCACTAAAGATCTCAATAGCAGTCATCATCAAGTATTGAACTGGTTTAAATCAAATTCAGAAACAAAAGGTGTAATCTCAGCAAACTCATTACTTTTGCAATCATATATTTGGGGAGATGATACAGTCATAAAAGATACTTCAAAACTTTGCTTATCTAATCAGATTGAAGTATGTTCTTCAATGTATTCAAGCTTCATTCCTTTTAACTTACCTTATGAAGAGGAGTTTATTAAGTTACAAATTAAAAATTCTTCAGTTATCCTTAAAGACTTATTTGATTCAAACTTTATCAAAGGTTTTTATCCCCCATTTGGGATATGGGATAATAAATACACACAATATCTTGAATTAGAGAACTACAAATATGCTTTAGTAGATTGGTATATTATAGAAAAAAATCTTTCAAAAGAACCTAAAGCAGTTGTCAACCCTGACATCTTAAAAGTGCACAAACTAAAGGATAACAATTTCTTTGCAATACCTTCTTTCAATCTTCGCAGTGTATATAGAGTTTATCCGGAAATCTATAAAGAGTTTTTACAAACTGGTCAAATTAGTAAAATGTTAAAAACTATTCTAAAAGGAGTAGAAGAATTTGAAGAAGATTTGTTTGTAGTGTTATCACTTGATTTAAATGATTTAAGCTTTCCAAGTTTTCATTCTGATCTTGATTTAGATACATATCTTACGGAAACGGGTATTTTTTCTGATTTACCAATCATCTTTGTAAAGCCTTCAGAGATGATAGGTTTGATGAAGAATCATAAAGAACTAAAAATAAAATTTTCATATCCATTTGAGATTCGGTACTTAAAAGAAGGCGACAATGCTATTGAAATTAGTCCTTGTTGCAATTACTATGCAAAAGTCTTCAAACAGTATCATAACTATCTGCAGAATATTCAACAAAAAATCAATCAAATACCTGTATCATTAAAAAATATCTTATCTAAATTAGTGGAATATTCATGGAATTACCTTTTAATGATTCAACATAATTTTTGCTTTAACGCGTTTGGAGAACCAATTAAAGGAAAGAGTATTTCAGAATATTCAGATGTTTGGAGAAGTATTCAGCATCTGGATTTAATAAAATTAGTTATCAACAAAATCATCTCACTGCAAAAACTCCCTGAGGAACCTCAGTTTCTATTTTCAGAAAATGAATGTGGATATCTTATTCATTTGGGAAGTAGAATGGTTTGCAGCTTTCAGCATAAAGGTGGAATTATTAGTAATCTTATAGATTTGAAAAATGGTAATATTCTTGCAACCACACCCTCTCCAAATCTAGCATTAAACAAATTATCAAATGAACCTTTGAATGGCTTGATGTATGATATAGTTTCTAAGAGGTACAGTGGTCAATTTAATATGTTTAATGAGGGGTATATCTTTAGTAAGAGAGATATAGGAAGTGGTAATGTTTACACTCTAAGTGAGTATATAACAGGGGATATTGTTCTTTTTAAGAGATATACTATTTCACATAATTCTTCCAGATTAGAAGTTAGTTACGAATTCTTCAATAGAGGAAAACACAAAGAGGAGTTTATCCTTTATAGTTTATCTAAATTTAATTTGAATGATCTGCAATCGCTTGTATCCAACAGCAGTAGTTTAGATTTCTCAGCAGAGTCTAGTGGGTACGGAAATACAATCGTCAAATTATTTAATGAAGAAATGAGAACTTCTCTTTTCTTAAAAATACCAAGAGATATTGATTGGAGAGTTAGAAAGGGTTTCGGTTCTCTTGATTTGTCTTTGAGGATGAATGTTAATCCTTTACGTATAAATGAAAAACAGATTTTCTCATTTGAGATATCTTTAGATCCTTTCTAAAGAAAGTAAGTTAGAAAAATTACTTCTATGATCTTTCCAAATACTTTTCATATTCCCATGTCCATTCATCATCTTCGCTTAAAGCTTTAGCTTTTTGATAATCTTTGTATTCTGCGCGTTTAATTTCAAGGAATATTTCTAGTATATCTTTCCCTATCACCTTTTTAACAAAATCACTTTGTTCTAGATTATCTAGTGCTTCATTAAGAGTTGAGGGAAGCCTGGTTATTCCCATTTCTTTCATTTCTTGGCTAGTAAGTTTTTCTATATTTTTAGTTGTAGGTGGGATTGGTTCTATCTTCTTTTTCACTCCTTCTAAACCAGCGGCTAATAACAAAGCTGAAGCTAAATAGATATTAGTAGCACCATCAGTTGCTCTATATTCAATTCTAGCGTTCTTCTCATACCCAGGAACACGGATTAGTGCAGTTCGATTTGCTACCCCCCATGATTTAAATACAGGAGCTTCATGCCCAGGTACCAATCTTTTGTAGGAATTAGTTGTAGGATTGAATATTGCAGTCATTGCGTCAACATGTTCTAGTATACCTCCAACAAAATAACGTAAAGTATCACTTATTCCTTTTTCTTCATCTGAAAAAATGTTTATTTCTTCTTTTGTTAAATATTGATGAATGTGTAGTCCACTTCCTGCTTGTTTAGGAAAAGGTTTGGGCATAAAGGTGCTTATTAATTCTTCAAATGTTGCTTCAGCTTTTATAATTAATTTTGCTGTTTGAGTATTATCTGCTTGTTTAAGTGAATCTAAAACTTTGAATTCTATTTCTTGTTGTCCAAAAGCACATTCATGATGAATTGTTTTAACTGGTATTCCCATAGATAACATGTCATCTGCAATAGTTCTTCTTAGAGAACCCATTGTATCAAAGGGGAGTGTATCCATGTAAGCACCTAATTCTGCAGGTTCTAAATCAAAATCTAAAAAGAACCATTCCAATTCTGGTCGTGTCTTATAATCATAACCTTGATCATTTGCATTTTTTATTGTCTTCTTTAATATGTTTCTTGGATCTGTAGGATGAGGTTTATCATCATTGCCATAAATATCACAAATAAATCGTGCAATATTTGGTTCCCAAGGTATAATCGCAACATTGGAATAATCAGGTATAACTTGCATATCACTTTGTTCTGTTTCTAGAAAACCTAAAGAGGAACCATCTACTCCAGTTCCATTTTTCATTTCGTCCCAGATATTTACAGGAAATTCTACACTTTTTAATTCTCCAAAAATTGTTGAAAAGTGATACTGAATAAAACTAATGTTTTTTTCTTTAAAGAGACCTTCTAAGTTTTCCATTTTATTCATCCTAAACGCTTCTTGTTTTCAAAAATTAAGATTATGAAATATATAACTTTTTTCAACAATTTTTTAAATTCTTTCAAGTTAATAAAACGAGAGAAGATGTCAACACCTACTAGATTCTGGTTAACTGCAGGAATTGGAGAATCAAATGGATCGAAATTAGAGGCTATTGATTTAGCTTTTCATAATTCCGGATTAGGTTATCAAAACCTTGTTGTAGTTTCTTCAATTCCACCTATTAATGAAATATCTCCTAAAATTGATTCTCAGAAAGGAACAACATATATTCTTTGTAATAATGAATGGAAACTTTTACCCCTCAGTTCTGTTATTCATGTTGTTCAAGCAATTAATACAGGAAAAACAGGAGAGGAATTAGCAAGTTGCATTGCTTTAGCAAAAATTAGTGTTGAGATTAATGATATCACAGAAAAATGTATGCTTGCATATGAAGAAATAGGAAGTGATCTAAATCAGACAGAACAACAAGCTATCCAAGGAGTTAGAACAATGATTAAACATCGTCAAGGTGTTATTGATAAAAGCTGGGGGGAATCAGGTTTCAAACTGATTAGTTCTTTCTTAAACGTTAAGAAAAAATTTGGGTGTTCTGTAGCATTTGTTGTTTTTGATTCTTTCACTTATCAATCTAGATAATGATTGGAAAGAATTCTAAAGTTGCTAAAAATAAAAATAGTTTTAAATACCATCTACAAAGCATGGTTGAAGTGAAGAGATTGCAGAAAAACAAAGCA
>JAEOTG010000095.1 GCA_016839985.1 Candidatus Heimdallarchaeota archaeon
CTGCATGTATTTTTTTTAGGTATATGACCTATTAATCCATCAAAATTAATCATTGCGACAACGTTGGAAAGGTCTACTTCATTTGTATAAATAGTAGAACCTACCACACCGAATTCTTCTACTGCAAAAGCTATAAAACGAAGAGTCCTATAGGGTTTGACATTGAATTCTTTAAACAATCTGGTTAGTTCCAAGATTACTGCAATTGATGCTGCATTATCTGTAGCACCTTGAGCTATATCATGTCCATCATAGTGACCACCTATAACAATAATTTCATCTTCAATTTCTCCTAGTATTTCCCAAATGATGTGTTTTGACGTAGTTTTTTCAGATTTATTTACTACATTAATTTTGCATTCTAGTTCTTCTTTTCTTGTTAATATCTCTTTGATATACTCATATGTTTCTTTTGAAATTCCTATTGCTGGAATCTCCCCTAATCTGTTTGACCTAACAGATCCAGTTGGAAAAAGTTGTCCTGGATTGTGATTAGCAAAAATAAAAGCTGAAGCTCCAAATTCAACTGCATTTGCATACTTTATTCTTCTGTGTAACCAACCTTCCTCAGTATCTCCTGAATGAACCATCACGAAATTTCCTGGAATCTGACCTTTTATTCTATTTAGTTCTGTTTCTGATCCACCATTACAATTAATAGCAAAACCTTCTGATCCTTCAGCTGATGTTGAAGGAGCCAAAACTAATGAAATAGCTGGAAATTCTTTCTCTTCAATATCTTTGATGTAAAATTTACATGATCCTCTTTCCCAACCTTGATATTCAAACTCATGTTCATCGAATTTTACTCCAAGATTGGAAAGGAAATTTGTCATATATTTTTGAGCATCTTTTTCACTTTCGGAACCTGAAAAACGACTTCCTAACAAACAAAGATCTTTAATTCTATCAACAATAGAATTCTCTGAAAAAATTCTACCTAAAATTCTCTCCGCTTCTATTGATAAACTGCCCATAATAAGAAAAGCACTCAATATATTTTTAATTTTGTCCCATAGTCATGAAAAACTGCAATTGTTCTCTAATAAAAGCTTCATCAGCTCCACCAATGATCCTTTGATTGTTAGGTAGAATAATTGTAGGGATAGCTACAATATCAAACTCTTCTGCTTTACTAACGTCATCAGCAATATTGATTACTTCTAAACCTAAGTGGCTAGCTTCTGAAATAATGTTCTTTAATACTCCTTCAATATATGGACACCAGCTACATGTTGGTGAAGTAAAGAACATTATTTTTAATTCCATTTTATCTACCTATCCAATGATATCAATTAATGGTAACTTATCGTTAAATTTCACAATTTTTGGTAAGAAAGTTGCTCCAGTTGAACTTTTTACACATTCAATATAATGATTATAATCTACTCTTGAAAATCTGATTATAATATCAGCAGTTGTTCTCAAACGAGCAAGTATTTCCCTACTTATCGCATTAAAATTAATGAAGGAATACGCAATTGAACCTCTTTCTTTTACATTAAATGATTGTAATGCAAAGTATCGTAAGAAATCTGATTCAGTTAGAATATTAGCATCATCTGTTAAGTCTCCATATAATACAACACTCTGTTTTCCTTTTCGAAAAGCTTCCATCAATTCTACCGTAACCGAGATCATATCATCAGTAGTCATTAGTTGACTCATCTCTCTAGCTTCTACGGCTGTTACAGAGCGATTAAACTTGTCGATGAAAACTACATTCCCTTCATTAAGATGTGGTAGAATATCTTTCTCTGCTCTCTTGAACTCTTCAACTATACGTGCAGAATGCATATGCACATTGGAATGAATAATCACTCCTTTTCCCTCTTCTAAATGATGATTCAATGTTGTTAAGAAAAGAGGAAAATAGTTTGTTTCACCATCTATCTCGATAAGTACAACACTTCCTTTTGGAATCCCTCCTCCTAATAATTCATCAAGTCTTATTATTCCTGTAATTTCTTCTCGAATAAGGGAAATAGGAGGTTGCTCTGATCTAAATATTGTTATTCCTTCTTTGTTTATGATAAATCTATTTTCAAAATGAGTTGGTTGAGCTGAACGTAATTTTGGAACAGATATTCGTTTAATTAACTGATTGTTTTTCAATTCTGATCTTATCTTGATTACACCATCAACAAGAAATTCTTCTAATGTTGCATATTCTTCAGTAACTTGAGATTCAGCTGTTAGAATTAAAGTACAACCTTCATTGGTTATTTCTCTGATGAAATCCATGAAACTGCTTCTGGCAGTTTTTTCATATTGGAATTCAGCAAAGAATGCTGAAATAGAATCAAAGACTACTAGTTTAGCATTTATATCCTGTATTTTTTTCTTTGTTCTAGCAATAATACCAGATAAATCAAATTTATCTGTTTGAACTAAACTTGTCCCAGCAGGTTTTAATGACATTTTCTCAACAAGTAGAGTTTTGTCTATGTATGGTTTGAAATTCATTCCAAAGGACTCTACATAGGCTACTAATTTATCAGGATCAACTTCTGTTGATATAAACAAAACTGGGATATCTTGTTTCAAAGCTCCCATAGTTATGAAAAGCGAAAGAACTGTTTTTCCTGCACCTGCTGTACCTTTAATTGCATAACAAAATCCAGGACGTAATCCACCATCAATCATATTATCTAATTCTTCAATTCCAGTGGAAATAGTCATATTCCTCATTAAGTAATACTTATTCCTTGTATAAAATTATATCTTATGTATCAAACCAAAAACTGAATCTATTTATATTATAGTTATGGTTTTAGTTCAATGGCTCCAAAATATACTGCACAACTTGTTGGTACTAGAATAATAGTGTGGGATATAGGTCAGAGTATGGAGTTATATTCCTCTGGTTTTTTTGGAAAACCTATAGGAGTAAGAAAACCTCAATTAGGAGATCAATTTAGAGATCCTTCAGAGTTATCCTATTTCGAAGCTGTTTATCTATTCGAGGAAAAAAAGCTAAAAATACTAGATGAAGATGGAAAAAAACTATCGAAAAAATCTTTTCTTGATAGATGTTATCAACAGTATATGAATTTTGAAAACAAGATGGGAGTGTATAAATTTTTGAGAAATCTTGGGTATATAGTTAGACCAGGTTTGAAATTCGGTGTAGATTTTGCAGTATATATTAAAGGTCCAGGACTTGAGCATTCACCCTATATGGTTCAAATAATAGAAAGAGAAGGAAAAATTGATCCTATTGAATTAGTTAGAGCAGGAAGGTTAGCAACCACAGTTAAGAAAAATTTTGTTATCGCTTCAAAAATCAAAAATAAATTACATTTCTTTGTTTTTAACAGATATAAACCTTGATTATTTTTTGGAACTTTTTCTAGATGCTGTTTTGTCTTGTTTACTTGGAGATTACCACAAAATTAAATAAAAGATATACAATCTTTTATCTGTTGTAAATGAGTTCTCAAATGAGTTGGCAAGTTGATGTTTTGGAATTTGCACAGAAGTGCGTATACTGTGGCTATTGTTCAATTTGTCCAACATATAAAGAGCTCAAATGGGAAAACTATCATCCAAGAGGAATAATTGATCAAATAAAACTGTATTTTACAGAGGGAACAAAGGATGATTTACAGAAAGATGTATCCAAATCTCTTTTTGAAGCTATTTTCGCTTGCACTATGTGTAAAGCATGTGAAAATATCTGTATAGTTGACCTACCTCTTTTGAAGATTTGGGAACAAGTTCGACAAGAAGCATTTAAACGAGGTAGATGGAATCCTCAACTACTTTCTCTGTATAATAAAGTTAAAGATACCCACAATATTTATGGTCTCCCTGCTGAAGAAAGGCTTTCATGGACTGGTATGGTAGGAATGAACCTAGTCAGAAGAACGCAAAAAAAAGCATCACTTGCTTACTTTGTTGGGTGTCAAGCTTCTTATTCAGGTAAAATGATAGAAATTCCTGCAAGTGTTGTTACAATCTTAAGAAAATCAAAAGTTCCTTTTACAGTTTTAGGAAATGAAGAATGGTGTTGTGGTTCTCCTATTTTCTTAGCAGGTGGTTATTCTGTTGGGAAAACTTTTGCTAAACACAATCTCGAACAACTGAAAAAACTAGGTGTAAAAAGAATAGTTACAGCCTGTTCAGGTTGTTATAGGGCATTCAAGGTTGTCTATCCTCGAATATTAGGGGAGAAATGGGATATAGAGGTTCTACATATAACAGAGCTTGCAAACGAGTTACTTGAAAACAAGAAATTAAAGATAAAAAACAAAATAAGCGAAAAAATTACTTTCAAAGATCCTTGTGAACTAGTTAGACATTGTGGATTAAGTGAGCCTTTAAGGGAAATGATTGAAAAAATTCCTAATGTTAGATTTGAAGAATTACCATCGAATCGTGATGATGCTTTATGTTGTGGAGGAGGAGGACTACTAAAACTCAATAATTCAGAACTAGTCAAAGAGGTTAATGATCGACTAATGACTGAAATAGAATTCACAGAAGTGGATATTGTTACAAGTGGTTGTCCTACTTGCCTTGATACTATTCAGTTTGGAGCTAAACAGAGAGGATTGGAGGTTGAGGTAATAGATGTCTCTGAGCTTATAAAAAGACTTGTGGAGGATAAAAAATGACACTGAGAAAGAAAGCTAGAACAAAGTTTGTTAAGTATTTAGGCAAACAGTTTAGAGATGACAAAACTCTCTTACAAGTCTACTCTCGTGATATGGCAGAATTACCATCTACAACAAAAATACTCATTAAAAATATACCAGATGGAATTATTCTTCCAAGAAATATAGAGGAAGTTCAACAAGCTTACAAAGTTGCAAATGAAACCAAAGTTCCACTTATTCCAAGGAGTGCTGGTACATCAGGATTTGGTGGGAGTGTTCCTTATAAAAAGGGTGTAATCCTTGATGGAAAAGGTATAGAAAGTGAAATTATTGTTGAACCTTTTGATCAATCTGTTTTGGTTAGTCCATCAATGGTTTTCAGTGAATTACAAAGATACCTTAAGATGCAAGGTGTGTCTCTTTGTGTTTTCCCTTCCAGTTATTATTCAGCGACTCTAGGAGGATTCATTGGTCATGGTGGATATGGTGTGGGTAGTGCACAATATGGAGGAGCACTTGATCAAATTTTGGCTATTGAAGTGGTACTTCCTAACGGGGAATTAGTAAATTACACAGAAAGAGAAGATATAGAGCTTATTGTTGGTTCGAATGGAACCTTAGGCTTAATAACTAAAGTACAACTTAAAATAAAATTCGATATTCCTTTGAAACACAGAGGGTGTACGTTTGATTCTCCTAAAGAGTTGGTAGAAGGATTAAAAGTCTTATCAGGAATTAATCCTTACTCAATATGGATTTTGAATCCAAAACATGTTTCAGAAATGAATGATACTTTTGGTTTTACACTTCCAAATAGATATGTTGTTTTAATATCCAAAGAAGTGAGTTATGAGGAAGAAGAAAGTGAGTTTCATGCAAGCTTTAATCAAGCAATAAGGGATGGAGGAGGACAAATTCTAGATAAAAGATACACTGACAAGATTTGGGATATAAGGTATAAGACATTTACAATGATAAAAGAATATCAAGATTTCCTTGTTTCTGAACTAATTCTCCCCATTGAAACAAGTGGGAAATATCTACAAAAACTTGCATCACAGTTTAATGGACAACTCCATTTTGAAGGTGAAGTAATAAATGATAGTCATTTCTCTTTACTATTATTCTTATATTTTGATGAAAAGTTAACTCCATTAAAAAAGACTATAATAAATCTGAAATTATACAAAACAGTAATGAAAGGAAAAAAATCTGGAGGATTTCCATATAGCACTGGACTTTGGTTTGCTGGATACTATTCAAAGATTTTTGGAAAAGAACAATATAAAAGATACAGAGAATTCAAAAAGAAAGTTGACCCCAAAAATATTAGTAATCCTGGAAAAGTTGTATCACCTAAACTCAGAATATTTCCCTTAATTACATTTAAATTTGCACTCAAAATAGCTAGTTGGTTAATAAGATGAAAGTTGATGATTATTCGTTTCCTATTGATTTATTTTACTTAATTAGAGAACCTGGTCATATTTGGATAAAAAAGATATCAGCTGAAGAAATCAGGATTGGTATTGATGATTATGCATCAAAAAGAGCAGGTGATATTGAATTTGTTAGAACCATTAAAGAAGGGCAAAGAGTAAGAAAAGACCAAATTATTGGAACTTATGAGAGTGGGAAGTGGATAGGACAACTTAAGGCTCCTATTGCAGGTACTATATCACAGAAAAATGAAGATCTTCGTTCAAATCCAGGATTATTAAATACAGATCCTTATGGTGAAGGATGGATTTTGTGTATAGAAGGAACTGATGTGGAAAATCAGCTAATTGAAGATAAAGAAATAATACCAGTAGGAGAAAAACTTGAGGAATACATTCGCTGGCGAATTA
>JAEOTG010000096.1 GCA_016839985.1 Candidatus Heimdallarchaeota archaeon
ATATGTTGCTGCTATTTCTCTTCTTCTTTTGATAAATTGATCAATTTTGGATAGCTGACTTAAACCAAGTGCTGCTTGAATATCAGTTAATCTATAATTAAATCCTAAATGCTGCATCTCTTGGTACCAAGGTTCATTATGTTTTGTTTTAAATTTTGAATTGTCTTTAGTTATACCATGAGTTCTTAGATCTTGAATTAAACTAAATAGTTCTTTATTATTTGTTGTAATTATTCCTCCTTCTCCTGTAGTTATATGTTTAACTGGATGGAAACTAAAAACTGCAAGATCAGAGAATTTGCAATCGCCAATTGAACTATTCTTATACTTAGCACCTATGGAATGACATGCGTCTTCAATAATGAATAAATTATTTTCTTTAGCTATCTTAGAAATCTCCTCTAATTCACTTGGTAAACCCATATAATGAACAGGGATAATGCCTTCTGTTTTTTCAGTCAGATTCTTTTCAATTTCCAAAGGATCAATTAAACCTCTTTCAGTTATATCAGCGAAAATAGGATTTCCAGAGTTATATAAAACACAGTTTGATGTTGCAGCAAAAGACATTGGAGTAGTAACAATATCTGAACCTGCTTTAACACCTAGAGCCTTAGCTGCTAAGTGAAGAGCAGCAGTTCCATTAGCAACAGCGATTGCATACTTAGCACCAACAAATTCTGCAAATTCTTTTTCAAATTCCTTAACAGCAGGTCCTGTTGTGAGATAATTAGATTTTAAGATGTCTGTTACTTTTTCAATATCTTCTTCTAAAATCCATTGTTTTCCATAGGGAATTTTCATGAAACCAACCTTATAATATGTTTAAGTTTTTAAGATGCACCAACAATTTACCTTGAGAAATAAGATTATCTTTGGATGAGTACTCTTTCATAGTAGTTTTAGCCATAGCTTCTCCCTTTGTTTGATAAATAGGTCTATCAATTTCTTTTTGGTATTTTTCTATAAGAGATGAGATGAGATAGAGATCTTCAAATTTATAGGTTTGAGGGATCTCGTATTCATTTATTAATATTTCATGAATTTTTTCACCAGGTCTAATTCCGACATCAATAATGTCGCTTTCTGCATTTAACAGAGTTTTAATCGTTTCAATTAAATCTATGATTTTTGCTGATGGTAATATTGGAACTATAACTTCTCCTCCAACACTATAAACAAGAGCTTTCATGACTAAATCAACAGCTTGCTCTGCAGAAACAATAAATCTAGTCATTTCAGGATGTGTTAAAGGGATAGGTTCACCATCTTGAATCTTCTGTTTAAAGAATGGAATTACTGAACCAGTACTAGCTAAAACATTCCCATATCTAACAGAACTTAAAATTGATTTGGATTTACCTTTACTGTAATTCATTTCTGTAAATATTCTTTCACCTAGTAACTTACATGCACCATAAGAATTTAGGGGATAACATGCCTTATCTGTGGAAACAAAAAGAGCTTTTGAAATGTTGTTTCTTAAAGCAGTTCTAGCAACATTGAGAGTGCCTAGAACATTGGTCTTAACTGATTCTGTTACATTATACTCAAGTATATCAATTCTCTTTAAGGCAGCTGCATGAATAAGTACATCTGCATCTTCTGCTGCTCTTATCATTCTATCATAATCCCTCACATCACCAATCAAATTTCGAATAAGAGGATTATTCCCAAAAATATTATTGAAACGAAAATGTTTAACTTCATCTCTACTAAATATACGAAGGGATTGAGGTTCATATTTCAGAAATCGTGTTGCTAGAGATTTACCTAAAAAACCAGTTCCTCCGGTAATTAATATGATTTTATCTTGGATACATTCCCATATCTTATCTTCTATCTTGTTCAAAAGAAAATCACTCTCAGGTCTTATTTTATTTTTTTCACTAATAAGGAAGGATTTTGTACTTTATTTGAATTTTGTTATTCTTATCTATCATCAGTTTTAGTAAAGTGTTTTTGTACTACATCTTTGTTTATTTCTGCTATTTGTGGGTTATCATCCAGAAATTTGATTATTTCTTTATAGCTAATATTAATTAGATTCTCTTTGAAAATTCTATAAATTGCATTCAATAATTCCAAATCCTTCTCAGTATCTACACATAGACGATAACTAGGTCTTGATTCTCCTATTTCTGGTTCTAAATAAATTACAGAATAAATTTCCTTGTTTGTATAAAGAAAAGGCATCACATGTTCTCTTTCATATTTTTTTTCAGCTTTGTTGTATGCTTCACTTAAAGCTTTAAAACTAGTAACTTCTACATCAAAACCTCTTGAATAAGCTAACTTCTTTTTTTCTCCAATTGAAAGAGACAGATAATCAGCTTTCGTTTCTGAAAATCTTTGAATTGCCATATCAGTTAATTTAGGAGAAATCAGAGGACAATCCCCAGTAATTCTTACTACAATTGTTGGATTTAATTTGTATAAAGCATTATAAAATCTAGATAAAACATCTTGCTCTGACCCTCTAAAAACTTGAAAACCTAATTTCTCTACATGACTTGCTAGTATATCATCTTTCTGATTAGTAGTAGTGGCTAGAATTATTTCATCGATTCTAGTGGAATAGTTTAATCTTTTCAAAACAAGTTCTATTAGAGACCAATTACCTATTTTCACTAGGGATTTACCTGGAAAACGAGATGAATCCATACGTGCTTGTACTATCGCAATAGTTTTTTCAACCATACAAAATACATCTCATTGAATTTACTATTAGTATTATTTTTAATGCAGTATTTAAGAATATTTTAATAAAGATTAAAAAGGAGATAATGAAAGTTTTTACAATAGTATAATTAGGTAATTGGTGAAAAAATGAAACTAATCAAAATTAGTGATAGAAAGGTTGGAGAAAAAAATCCAGTGTTTATAGTAGCAGAGCTCTCAGCAAATCATTTGCAGGATTATGAATTAGCAGTAAAAACTGTTAAAGCTGCAAAAGAAACAGGAGTAGACGCTATTAAATTACAGACATACACGCCAGATACAATTACCTTGGATTGTGATAATGAATATTTCCAAATTAAACAAGAAACAATTTGGGATGGGAAAACACTTTACCAACTCTATGAAGAAGCATATACTCCTTGGGAATGGCAACCAAAATTAAAGAAACTAGCAGAAGATTTAGGATTGTTGTGCTTTTCGTCACCTTTTGACAAAACTGCTGTAGATTTCTTAGAAAAAATGGATGTTCCAGCTTATAAGATTGCTTCTTTTGAGATAACTGATTTACCTCTTGTGGAGTATGTGGCTTCTAAGGGAAAACCTGTTATTATATCTACAGGTATTGCAGATATAGAAGATATAGATGAAGCAATAAATGCATGTAAAAATGCAGGGAATGAGCAAATAATTTTACTTAAATGCGCTTCAGCTTATCCAACTCCCTTAGCAGAGGTAAATCTAAAAACTATAAAATTTCTTAAAGAGAAATATGGTACACTCGTTGGATTATCAGATCACACTTTAGGAGTTTCTGTACCTATTGCTGCTGTAGCACTTGGAGCATGTCTAATAGAAAAGCATCTTATTCTTGATAGAAATCTAGGGGGACCTGATGCAGCATTCTCATTAGAGCCTAAGGAATTCAAATTAATGGTAGATTCAATAAGAGAAGTTGAGAAAGCTCTAGGAGATTCAAAATATCAACTAACAGAGAAAATGAAAAAAAGTAAAGAATTTTCAAGATCACTATTTATTACTCAAGATATCAAAGCTGGTGAATTATTATCAGAAGAAAATGTAAGATCGATAAGACCAGCATTTGGACTTCACACAAAATATCTAAAGGATGTTTTAGGTAAAAAGGCCAAAGAAGATATTAAGAAAGGAACTCCTTTAAGTTGGGAATTAGTTGAATAAAACATCGATGAATATTACTCTAACTTACCTATTTCTTCCAATTTAGATTTATAATACCCTTCTTTAACTTTCATTGGATTTCCAATAACAAGAGAATAAGGGGGGATTTTAACAGGATCTACAACTGTTGCAGCTGCAATAACAGAATGATGGCCAATATAAGCTCCTGCTTTAATAACACTATGAGATCCAATGAAAACATTGTTTTCAATAATGATTGGTTGACGTTCTATATCATCGAGTAAACCAATACACCTTTTATGACTATCAGCACAATTAATACTAACAAAAGGAGCTATGTCACAATAGTCTCCTATTTCGATATTACTGTCCTTTGCGTTTATTGTTGTAAAGAAGCCTATGTAGACATTCTTACCAATCTTTGGTTCACCTCTTATCCAGACAAATGGATGATAATCATTTGATTTGAAATCTATCCATTCAAGAAAATCTTGTTTCCACTTTTCCATTAGATATCTCCTCTTTAATTCTTAAGAGATTAGTTATATTGATTTTTTACTCAATAAAAATATTCTGATTTTTAGAGAAAATTTACACTAGTTTTACTGAAATTCATATAATTTCTCTAGATTAAATTGCGAAGTTATATCTTTTGCTTGTTGAATTTGTTCTTTTGTCAGACTTTCTTTCCATGAATACAAAAGATTGGTCTTTTGTAATATTGCTGCAAAGGGACGGGTTGTATAGGATGGTTTATCCTTCATTTCATAGAGAGAAGGACTGTGTTTTTCTCCTAAATATTCATAAATTCCCCTTATTGTTTGTTCAAAATTTTCACATAGATCCTCATAAGATATTTGCTTCATATCGAGTAAGTTTTTTCTTCTTTGTTGCAAAGGAACATAATATTCTATACACCACATATACACAAGTTTCTCATACTTAGTATCAGCTTTTCTAATATCCTTTTCAAATTCTTCTAAATAATCTTCAACTAATTCTTGTTGTTCTAAGTAAACATCATTTAGAGGTTCCCAACCTAACTTAATCCAAGAATTTGCTATTGCACAAGGGTGTCGAATTGTTAATAATATTTTTGTTTTCCTGAAGTTCTGATTTATCCATCCTAGAAGCAGATTTGTTTGGACATCTTTTATCATTCTCTTTCCACTAAGGAATTTTTCATTATATCTATCTAGGAAATGACTTCTGATTTTTCCTGATACAATTTTTTCTGCTGTATTAAGATAGAGAGGATAGTTACCAATAGGTCTAAGATATTGTCTTTTTGCAAAAAAACTGCATAAATCTAATCTCTCAGGGTAAAAAGGCTCAAAAATATATCTGTATCTGTTGTTATGGTTTAAAATTTGTGAAAGCCAGGTTGTACCACTTCTACCCATTCCAGAAACGAAAAGAGTATTCTTAGGATTATGATTGGTATTAATGTAGTACTTCCATTTTAATTGTTTCATAAGTTCCTTATTCTTTATAAGATGCAGTAAACTTCTTGTTTTCCTTTTTATCATAGGTACTTTCACTTTGTTTGCATTTTCATTCTCTATCTTTCATGTATGTGTTCTTTATTGAAATAAATATCTTATGATGGTTTATTTACAGATTTATAAAGAACAATCAGAAAAACTTATACATAAAAATAAGATAATCTTAAAAAGTTAGAGAACCCTACAATTCTCAATCGGTGCAAAGGTATGGAGAATATACCAGAAAAATCTTTGATAGATCAAGGAAAAAGCTCAAGATTTGTCTTTACATTCCTTATCTCATTTGCAATTGCAAAATTACTAGGAATTGCTTTTACAAAGATTTTCACCAATGTTCTATCTCAAGCAGAAATGGGTCAATATACAATAATACTCTCAGCTGTTGCATTAATAATGAGTTTTGGAGCCTTAGGCATTCCTTCAGCACTTAATAGATATGCAATAAGGTATAAATCAAAAGATAAATTACATGATTTAAGAAATTTTGTTTTTACAGGATTCATTACTTTTGTTGTTGTCGAGTTTCTTCTGATATTGGGTTTTTTAATTTCTTACTTCATCTCTGGAAAACCTATTTCCTTTCTAGAAGTAGAAAATTATGTGATTACTCTATTTTTAGTTGCAGGTATTGTTCTAGCACAATTTATTAGCACCATATTTATTTCAGTTGCAACGTCATTACAAAATAGCAGATATTATGCTTTAGTTGTAATTATGAGAGTTTTACTACAAGTACCTTTTGGGATATTTTTTGTAATTTTCTTCAAATGGGGTATTTTTGGCTTAATAGCAGGTTTAGCTGCAACAGAAATAATTGTAACAATCTTTACAGCTTTCATAATTATTAGAGATATAGGTATTGGAAAATTCTCTTTCACAGAATTAAAGAAAATAATGGAATTTTCTCTTCCTGTTTATATCGTGGGGAATCTATGGTATCTTTTTGATTTGGGGATTCTAATATATGTTGAATATATCGTAGATTTGAAATCAATAGCAAGTTTTTCCTCTTCAGTGGATCAAATTTTAAATTTATTAGTCTCTGATACGACAGGAGCTACAGGAAATGAAGTTATTGCATTGTACAGATATGGAGCTCTAACGGTTGTAAATCTTATACTTCTAGCAGGAAATGTTTTCAGGATGGTTTATAGTCCGATGATTTACAAGCATTTTGAGAAAGAAGATTACAGCTATATGAGAAAATTTTCAATACAAATATCTAAATTATTTACAATCTTAATGTTTCCACTTACTCTGGGTCTTTTTGCGATATCACCTTTTCTAATACTTCTTTTTACAAAATCAGATTATCTGCCAAGTTTGTATATTATTCCTATTTTGTTACTATCCATAGTTATACAATATATGGGAAGAATAACAAATTATGGTCATGCATTATACTTCAAGAATTATTGGAACCTTATAGTGGGGACAATTTCCTTTATGTTTGCAGTTCTTACAGCTTATTTCCTTGTTCCAATAGATGGTTTGTTGGGTATTGCTCTCGCATATCTAGTGAGAAGATTTCTATATTTCATTGGTTTAGCAATTGTATCCCAAAAATATTTCAAAGTCAAATATCCAAAGAAAACACTAGGTTCTATTATTCTAGTTATGGTTTCTTCAGCAGGAATTGGTGCAATTCTCTATTATTTTGCTTTTACTTTCTTGAACACTAATTTTAATGTACTTCTATCATTTGGTATTAGTACGATTCTCTTCTGTTGTCTAGTTGTTATTTTTAAACTGATAACTAAGGAAGATATCAAATTCCTTCTGGATCTTCTCAAGAATTACTTTAAAGGAATAAAATTACCTAAGACAAGAAGTAATAACGCTTAAATTAGGATTTCTTAGAATTATCAATTAAAATAAGGATTTAACTCTTTCCAGATATAAATAGTCTCTTGAGAAATAATTTTATTTGCAAATACAAATACTCAAATAGGAAGGTAAGATGATACAATTTGCTTTGTTAAATATCAAATCGATTCTTAAAAGAAAGAATTTTGTATTTATTCTTCTTGTTCTTGTGTTACAAGTTTCCTTAAGCTGTTTTAATGAAAATTATATAACTGCACTTTCCTCTAAATCAACTTATCTAGGTGATTCTTATGCAAATAAAGTTGTTAGATCCTTATCAGCAACAGATACATCAGAAGCTCTTGGAGCACCTGATGGAAGTTTCGCAAAAATATATGAGAGTTACGAAAATGGATATGTAGTTCTTGATATGGGTTATTATGAGGAAATAACAAATAAAGTAGGAGATGATTTTAGAGTCATCGCAAAAGAGGGTGGATACAGAGTTCGATTAAGTAATAATTTGTCAACTTTCCCAATAGATATTGGAACAGGTTTAGGAAACCAAAGTTTTGATTTCAATAGTACTGGTTACGAATCTGTAAGATATGTAATAATTGAATATAAAAACGGAAGTTATGTTGAACTGGATGCACTAGAAGCATATTACATTACTGAAGTAGAAACAGAAAATAATACTCCTGATATTGAAAACATTGATGATTTCTGGATTTGGGACAATCAATCACAAATAGAAATGAACTGGAATGTTTATGATGAATATCCTTGGAATTATTCTATTTATGCAAATGATTCTTTTATTGAATCAGAAGAGTGGGATGGAGTCAATGTGAATTTCCTATATGAAGTACAATCACCTGGTATCGTTAACATTTCTCTTGTTATATATGATTTATTTGGGAATTTCAATGTAGATATAGTAATAATTGAAATAAGAGAAGTGATTTCACTTACACCTTCGAAATCTGAATTTTCATTTACTATGATATTTTTCACATACTTGTTCTTTAGTATCTGTCTTAAATTGAAAAAGAAAAGAAAAAAATCAGTTAATTTAAATTGAACTTTGGTTTTCTAGTAAGAACAATTTATATATTATCTAAGAAAATATATGCACAAGTAATATGCTAGTAGAGGTTATTAAATGAAGAGAGTAAATTTTTTGACAATAGTTTTAATTGGAGTAATCTTAGCGCAAGTTTTTGTGGTTGGTTGTAATGAAATAGACG
>JAEOTG010000097.1 GCA_016839985.1 Candidatus Heimdallarchaeota archaeon
AAACCTATAATAGCTTCACAAACAAAGAATGATATTAACTGAAGACGAATAGGTTTCCTATCTTTATTTTCGAAGTTCTTCCATTCTTCTCCCTCTGAGATTTCACTTGCTGTTTCCTTTGTTGTATCAGGAATAGGAAACTTAAATGCCAATAACATTGTAATAAAAAGGAATGCCGCAACAAAGAGTAGAAGTGACATATACGAACTTTTTTTTGATTGAAACAAGTTGAATAAAGCAAGAAGTCCTCCACCAACTAAAGGAGCTAAAACACCCATGAAATTCCAGAAGAATGCCATATAGCTAAAGAGTTTTGTTTTTTCTCTTTTAGTAGAAGTTATATCAGCCATCAATGTTGTTAGTGATAACTGAGCAAGTTGTCCTGAGATACCAAATAAAGAGTATGCAGCAATCATCCACCATTTAATTTCAGATAAACTTGCAAAGTAAAACAGTACCAATGAAACTGCTGAAACACCTATTCCAATAATCATTGTATATTTTCTTTTTTTAACATCAGTTATGTAACCTAATCCTATAATAACACCAGTTGTGAGATATCCTGCCATTGAAAATAACAGACCATACATATATTCGTTCCAACTAAGGAATATAAGGAACAGAGGAACCAGATATCTAATTATACGTGTATTAAAACCAATTAATGATCTGAAGAGAATAATTGGAATAGCTTTTCTATTTTCAATGTTATTAAGCATAGATTCATTCACACAGAAGTTTGTTATTAATTAATATTGCAAAAGAATACGATAGATTAAAGAAGTTTTTGTTAAAGAAATTGTTTTCTACTTCTTCTCTTTTGCTAAAATCTCTTCCATTAAATCAACTAAGGGTTCACCATGAGCTGCAACGTTAGTATCTAAATCATAGTATTCTGAATTCTTTACAGCATCATGCACTCTTCGCGTCCATTCTGCTTCATGGGCTTTGTCTTTTTCTGCTCCCACCATTATACATCTTGCTTCTATAGTACCTAATTCTTCTTCTGTTATTCTGAATTTACGAATTTTTATGAGGGTTTTTCTTATGCGTTTAACATTGTAATTGTCGAAGTAACCATAGTATTTGTTTATTTGTTCTTTTTGGGTCTTATCTAAATAGATATATTTGATGTAGAACTTTGCAATGGGTTTGATGAAGAGAGTCCACATAAATGGAAAAGAGAGATAAACAATCGGCCAAGACCAATCTGGAATCTCTGTTTTTTGTATTGGTCCAACTAGATAAGTCATCTTAGGATGAATTAATTTCAAGCTTAAAGCTCGAAGAATATACGCTGCTCCCATAGATGAAGCAACTAATAGATAATCCTTCAATTTTAAATGATCAACAATTTGAGCTAAATCCTTTCCAAACCTATTAAAAGAAAAATCAGCTTTTTTACTTAGTTGAGCAGTGTGTTTTTCTCTGCTTTCAATCACTATAATTTTGTAATCTTTTTTCATTCTCAGTAATAATTTATCCCAAGCTGAAGGTAAGCTACCAAATCCTGGAATTAAAACAAGTGTTTCTTTGGAATCTTTTTCAGGTTCAGAAGTTAACACTCTTAAGAGATCTTGTTTTTCATCCCCTACATGAACATGGGAAATTGATGCAAAATTCTCAAATTCAGAGCTCATACAATGTTTTTTTTCTACTGTTTTTTAAATGTATACCCTAATTTTTAACTTTCAAATAATAGCACTTTAGTTAATATCTCATTTTGTGCAGGAAAATCAAAAGAAATTTCAACTTTAATATCATCATTCAATTCTTCTGTTTCAGAAGCTGTAAAAACATATTTAACAGATTTTTCATCTTTGGACATGGGGGCAGGTATGAAAGGGATATGGACTAAACCTTTTGCAACCTCTACAAAATTTCCTGCAGCTGAAGTAACATATATTTGTTCATCATTCTTATCAAGAAATTTAAGCTCTATATTCTGTAATGGATAATTTGCTTTATTGACTATTTGGAAATACACTTTCCATATGGTATTCTCTTGTTTTATCTCCAGAATGTCTATATCAAATTCAGGTTTTCTAAGAATTAATTTTTGTTTTTTGTTCTTTGTTCTTGGCTTGTAAGTAGATTTTTTCTTAAGCTCTTCTGGATTATTTAACCAATTAACTATGGTTCTAATAAACGAGTATTTAACTGGATTAAGGAGATAGCTTGTTATTCCATATTCCTCTTGCTTCTTTCTTATCTCTTGAATGATGTTTTCTCTAACTGATACTTTTGATTCCTCTAGTTTATCTTTCAAATCTTCAGCTAATTTTTCAACATTTTTAACTAATTTATGATAGATATCATAATAGTTTTCATATTGTTTAACATACACTCGTCTACTTTCACTCTTTTTTGTGTTTACTGCTCTTATCTTTTCACATGATTTTGCGATTAATTTTATTTCAGTTTTAGTGAATTTTTTTGTAATTAAGTCTGAGAGAGAAATATTGTTACTTTGAAACAAAGA
>JAEOTG010000098.1 GCA_016839985.1 Candidatus Heimdallarchaeota archaeon
CATTTTTAACAATAGTAATACCATAGAGAAGGTCATCTAATACCCCCTTAATTTCATTCTCTGACATCATTTCCACTTTAGATTGATGAATTACCCCACAGATTTCAACCAAACAAATCTGGATTGAAGAACACAAATATCGTGCTCCAATACTTGTATTCTCACGTAATAATGAAATAATATCTATTAATAAGTTGTTATAATCTCAATGGCGAAAGAATACATGATTTATGTGTTTTAAGTCACTTTTTCTCCTGATTCATTGAATATATGTATGTTTTCGAAATGAAGTAAAATAGTAACTAGATCGTTTTCTTTAAACATCTTCTTAGTTTTTGTTACGTAGAAAATTTTTCTATCATCAAACTTCAAAGTTAATATTTGTTGATCCAAAATCTTTTCACTATATTCAACAGTACAATCCAAACATAACATGTCTTTTTCTTTTGGTTTCTTAGGATTAAATTCTCGTATAGATTCAGCTCTGAATCCAAAGTCGCCATTTTCAATTTTTTTTTCTTTTATAATTGTTGTAATATTCTTTGGAACAGAAATTTCTTTTTCGTTCAGCAATACTTTTCCTTTTTTAGTTGTAAATGGAAGAAAATTCATCGGATAGTTACCTATGAATTGTGCAACAAATTTACTGACGGGATTTTTATATAATTCCTCTGGTGATCCAATTTGTACAATCACTCCTTCATTTAGTAGAACTATTAAATCTCCCAGAGAACTGGCTTCTGATTGGTCATGTGTTACATATATCATCGTTTTCTTTATCACACTATGCAATCTTCTTATCCAAGATCTCATCTCATAACGCAATCTTGCATCTATATTACTTAATGGCTCATCAAACAAAAAAAGAACAGGATCTCTGATTAATTCTCGACCAATCGCCGTTCGTTGCTGTTCCCCACCAGAAAGTTGAGATGGATATTTTTGACTATGTTCTTCAATGTGAAGTAGTTCCATTGTTTCTTTGACTTTCTTTTGAATTACTTTATCACTATTTATTCTTCTTTTGAAGATTTTACCATCTCTTTGACTTTCTAAGGGAAATCTTAGATTTTCAAGAACTGTCATGTGTGGGAAAAGAGGGTAATTCTGGAATACCATTGCTACATTTCTTTTATTTGCTGGTTTCCTTGTAATATTGATGTCATTAAAGAATATCTCACCTTCTGTAGGATATAACAATCCAGCTAATATTCGCAATAATGTGGTCTTTCCACTCCCTGAAGGACCTAAAATGACCATAAAATTTCCATCTGGAACATCTAGATTCACTTCTCTTAAAGCACTTTTTTCTCCATATTTTTTAGTTAGATTTTCTATTTTTACCTTCATTTATATCTCCCTGAAACTTGTTGAATTATCAAATCCACTTAAGATATAATTCCTAAGAAATACAAATACAATGAGCAATGGAATAATTACTAATATTGATGCAGCGGCAAACAATCCCCATTGAGGAGAGCTAGATTCTATTGATCCTATAAATGTATACAGCTTGATTGGTAAGGTATATTTGCTAGGTGTTTGTAGAAGAACAAAAGCTAATAAAAATCCATTCCAAGCTCTTAAGAAATTTAATAAAAATGTAATTGCTATTGCAGGTCCTGCAAGTGGCAAAATAATTTTTCTCAATACTCTCAATCTTGAGTTTCCCATTAGAGATGCTGATTCATCTAGTTCTTTTGGAATAGAATCCATGTACCCTTTGATTAACCACAAAGCCAAAGGAATCGTATGAGTACTGTAAGCTAGAATTACACCAAAATAAGAATCAATTAATCCGAAATTATACATTATCAAATAGAAAGGAATAAGCGTTAATATTCCTGTAAACATCTTTAGAGTAAAAACTCCTACCATTACTTCTCTCTTACCAGTAAAATAATATCTAGAAAAAGCATAAGCTGCTAGAGTAGTTAATACTACACAAATAGTAGCTGATCCTAACGAGATAAGTAATGAATTAAGAAAATTGAAATGAATCTGCTCTTGAGTGAATAAAAGTGTGAAATTTTCTACAGTTGGATTTACTGGAAAGAAGGAGGTAGGAATTGTACTGTCTCCCTTTGAAAAAGCTATCCAAAAGATATTCCAAAGAGGTATGAGAGCGACAAGCAATATAGATAATAAGAAAGCTGAATTATTCCGAGGTTCTGAAATGATGCTTATTATTTTTTGAACCTTAGCTAATTTGAAAGGAGCTTTGTTAGAATACAGATTTATTGAACCTAAAATATAAAACAGAGAAATAAATCCAAGAATAAATATCCATCCTGTTGAAAACTCTGAAAAAATAAATGTCAACCAGAGCAAAGGTTGCGAAAATATTGAAATTTTCAGTATTAATTCAGAGAACAAACTACCTATTAATACACAAACGAAAAAACTGAAAACTATCCAAGGGATCCAGATATTTACCTTAATCGTAAAAACTGAGATGAATATGAATATTGTTTGGATGGATATGATACCATGAAGCGGAGTTAGCGTTATTATATTCCTATCAATTTGAAAAGCAATTTCTTTTATTTCCATTGTAAATTTTTTGTAAGTCCTTTTAATACTTTCCAGAAATTTAATTTTTATAAGTGATGTTTCTGAGCTCTTAATCTTAGACAAAAAGTAAAATTCTGCAGCTATAATGAAAATACTCCAATTGAATGCATACCACATTTGATAGATGAAGAATTGTGAAAGCGAAAGAACTAAATCAAGAAATAATATATATTTGACTCCTTTTAGAAAATTCTTTGGGAATTTTAAACTAAAGAATGCAAGCATTATGTACAGAGCAGAAAAAACATAACTTAGATGAAGATTCCAATGAATTCCAAAATATCTGAATTCAGTTATTCCAGCAACAAGATAACCTGTAGCCTGTAGAAGAAAAAGAATGATTAGTGTTATACGACTTCTAGGTATCTTTTTTTTCTTTTCAGGCCGAAAAACACTTTGAGTTCCTCGTGACATTTTCATCCATATTAATACAAAGAATAAAGTTAGAAGACTCATTATGGTGGAATAAGCAGCTGCTATCCCAATGTCTCTTTTTTGATAGAACATATAGAAAGTGAAAGTGCTAAAAAGATCAGTAGCTCCAATTACTCCGACCTCGCTTGTACCATATGATAAAAGGGGATAACCTTTAGTTAACAGAAACGCAACATTAAAGCTACCAAACGTTTTGATAATTTCAAGAATTATTGCTGGTAGAATTATCGGTTTGATTAAAGGAATAACAACTTTTCTTATTCTTGTACCCTCCCTAATCTGATCAATGTTAGCAATATCATTCAATTCTTTTGGAATGGTACTCAAACCACCTAAGAACAGAGTTGTTATCAAAGGTATTGAATCCCACACTTCTACAAAACATGCGATTAATAATGTGACATAAGGTTGTGTTAGGAGGTTGACATTCGTACCAAAAAGCACATTGAAAAAAGAAACTCCTCCATTACCATGGACAAATGTTCGCCAAGAAAGGATTTTGATGTAAGAAGGTATTGCCCATGGAATGTACAAAACCAAATACCATAGTTTCTTCCTTTTCACTTTGAATTGTATTATATATGCAAGGATGAATCCTATAACAATTTTAGCAACAATTATTAGAGTACTCCATACTAAAGTGGTTGTAAAAGCTATTGGAAGTTGAGGATTTTCTGAAATATGTGCATAATTTTTTAATCCATTAAATATGGGAATTTCTCCTCTTTGTAAACTATAAGAAGTGAATGAAAGAAAGATTCCATAAAGGATAGGATAAACTTCTAGAAGTACTAGAGCTAGAAGTGCAGGAAAAATAAAGATATATGCTATTTTGTTAAAAGGAACATCTTTCTTAGCAACATAAATGAAAACTATGATGAAGAGAATTGCAATCACTAAAATTGATAGAGATGTAGCTAACTTCGAATACTCTAATTGATCTTCAATACTTTGAAGCGTTTCTACTTGCTCTGATTCCCATAGAAATTCTTCAGACGTTGTCTGAATTAGATATTCTCCATCTTCCAATGTAAATGATGCATTTACTAAATATATTGCCACTGTATAAACTTGAACAGGTTGAAATCCAGTAATCTTTGCTTGAATACTCTCAGCATTAGTGTCTACCAAATAAACTGTAAAGTTGGTAGTTTGAAACTTTTGTGATAAATATGACTCTTCACTAATCGAATAATTTACTTGTGAAAAATACTCATCAGTAGTATCTTGAGTTTCATATAGTATTACCATAGACCA
>JAEOTG010000005.1 GCA_016839985.1 Candidatus Heimdallarchaeota archaeon
AACCTAGTATAGTTGTTGTTGTACTACTTGAGGTAGTTGTCGTTGTACTACTTGAAGTAGTAGTTGGAGAAACAGAAACACAAACTCCATCTAAACAACCATTTTCACAATAAATTTCTGAAATATGAAGAGTATTATCTAAGCAGTAACCTTCATTTAAGACTAATGTATTAACACAATAATCATAAAATAAAGAATCATCATATGTCACATATCCATATGTGAATTCATTTATTCCCCCATCTGAATCTTCACATGTAGGAGGTTGTTCACCTCCTATATCCCATTCTTTACATAATACCCAATCATTATTCCATATATAAAGGCTACAACTATCCAAACTACCTGGATCAATATTAACTGAATAAGTGCTAGTTGCGCCAGGTGATATAAATTTCTGATCTCCTATGTAACAACTAATTCCATCTGGTCCTGCACCACAGTTATTTGGACAATTCTTGTCACACTCAAAGAAAAGATCACATGAATCACTAGCATAGTTAGTTATCTCTACAGAAGGACTACAAGGAGCACCATATAACTCTCCCCAGCTTAAGGCTTCACAAGAACATGATATATCACCATATTCAATGACAATTTCAACAGGCTCAGAAAACACAACAGGTATTAGAAAATATGACAAAATAAAAACGGAAATGGTTATAAACTTTGGACTAAAAAACGATTCATCCATATTAGTAATTTAAATTTTCTATTATTAAGTTTTTTTTAAAAGCTTATTTTAAACAGATTCTAATTCTAATTAGATAAAATGAAAAAAATTTTTACGTTATGTTTTTTACTTTATTTTCTTGGATTAATTACCTTAGCTTTTGCTATACATGTTGATGGAGTTTCTTTGTATTTTTATACAGGAGAAAAGTTTAATGGAAACGTAACTATAATTCCTGTCGAAAACGCGGCTAATAAAACAATTAGTAACTTTTCTAATAGTCAATGGTCTGTTGATTTTGATATGATAGTTACTGATGTTGAATATTTGACTTTTATTATAGATGACAATCAAAGAATTGGTTTTACACAAGTTAAATTAGATAATGATAACCCAAAAAAGATAACTCAATGTTCTATCCAGAATATTTCAATGTCTGGTTATGCTGTTGACAGTAACACGGGGAATCCTATTAATTCTGGGAATATTAGAGTTTCAGTCCTCAACAGTGATTTTACTAAAACTACATCCTTTTCAGGAGAATGGAATATTGACTTTAACCCCTGTTTAATCAGTGGAAAAATTTATACTCTTCATATCCTTATCTCTGATAATACTGGAAAAACTGGGGAAATTTTCCAAAATTATCCTGCAAGATAGATTAATTAAAGAAAATCTAATTATCATTAATGAAAATTATTAAAAAACCCACTCTAAAAAGAACAATCAATTTATTTACCCTTACAATGTATGGAATAGGTATAATTCTTGGTGCTGGTATTTATGCGCTTATTGGAAAAACAGCTGGTATGAGTGGAAATGCACTATGGTTATCTTTTTTAATTGCATCTTTGGTTGGTGCATTCACAGGTTTAAGTTATGCAGAATTAGTTTCAATGTTTCCTCAAAGTGCAGCTGAATATATTTATGTTAAAAATTCTTTCAAAAAAAAGGTTCTGGCATTTTCAGTGGGATGGATTGAAGTGGCTGCTGATGTAATTTCTGCTTCAGTAGTTGCAATGGGTTTTGCTGGTTATCTTTATGCTCTTTCTGGAATTCCAATGATATATGGTGCAATTGGTCTTATTTTAGTACTTTCATTGATCAACTTTTGGGGAATTGGAGAATCTACGAAATTGAATGTTATTTTTGCATTTATTGAACTGATTGGACTGTTAATGGTTATTTTCTTTGCTATACCTCATTTAGGTTCTGTAAACTATTTAGAAATGCCAAATGGTATTTCAGGTGTATTAGGAGCGAGTGCATTGATATTTTTTGCTTTTATTGGTTTTGAAGATATTGCAAATATTACGGAAGAAACAAAAGATCCTAAGAATATAGCTCCTAAAGCATTGATTTTTTCTGTTATAATTACCACACTAATTTACATTCTCGTAGCTTTATCTGCAGTTTCTCTAGCACCATGGGATTCTTTAGCTGATTCTACTGCTCCTTTAGCTTCTGCAGTTTCGGGAAAAATTGGTCAGAATGCTTTCTTGTTAATGTCTATTATTGCATTATTTGCAACAGCAAATACCGTTCTTATTCTTTTGATTGTTGGTGCTAGAGCGATTTATGGGATGAGTAATGATGGTTCTCTACCTAAATTCCTTTCTAAAATTCATGTTAAAAGAAGAACTCCTTGGATTTCTGTTTTTGTTGTAATGTTTATAGCAATGATTTTTGTATTTTTTGAAAATATTACAATTGTAGCAAGTATTACAGATTTTGCAACTTTTGTTGTATTCTTTTTTGTAAATGCTTCTGCGTTAATTCTACGTTTCACTGAACCAAATATGAAAAGAAAATTCAGAATGCCATTAAACATAGGTAAATTTCCTATTATTCCATTCTTGGGTTTAATTACAATTGTAGCGTTGGCAGCTCACTTAGAATTTATTACTATAATCAT
>JAEOTG010000099.1 GCA_016839985.1 Candidatus Heimdallarchaeota archaeon
AGTATGCTAAAAAACTAAACAAAGAAATTTACTTCTTATGTAAAGACTTAGAAGAAGAATTTATCATAAATATATATGATGACACTGATTGGATTCTAAGGTATGGTATTGTAAAAACTGTGAAAAAGAACTTCTAAATTACAAAACGTTAATTAACTAAAAAATCATTTTTCTTTTATAATATGTTTGAGTGGATTAATCTAGCTATTCTAATCTTATCAATGCTTCTTTTTTCAATTCTATATGTTTTTAGTGTTATGCCTGCTACTCGTGGAGAAAAAAAAGGAAAAGAAATTTGGATTAAATGCAGAAATCTTAGAATTGTTGCTTCAGTATTCGAAGGAATCACATTGATATCAATTATTCTTTGGATCTGGTTTCCAATTGAGCAACTAAATTGGAAAATTTTTTCCAAATGGTGGGTAGGAATTGTCGTATCCTTGGTGATTTTTATTCCTGGAGGAATCATTGTATTTAAAGGGGTACTAGATGCTGGAAAAGAAACACTTACTCCTTCTAAAGATACGGAGATGTATGGTGGAATCTATAAACATATCAGACATCCACAAACAACTGGTGAGATGCCTATGTTCCCAGCAATTGGATTGGTAGTTAATTCATGGTTCATGGTTCTAATCATGACTGTATTCATTATTATTTATGTACCAACAGTACAATATTTTGAGGAGAAAGACTTGATAAAACGATTTGGTGTTTCATATACTGAATACCAAAAAACAACAGGAGCCTTTTTACCAAAATGGAACACAATTAAGACTTTATTTAAATGGAAAAAAAGAAAGTAAGAGACATTTATTTTGATTCAAGGTATTTACCTAGATTCACAACTGTCAGTTGACCCGATATACCTTCTTTGTGTACCTTAAAACCTAAGCGGTCATTTATTGAAAGCATAGGTGCATTGGTTGTAGCATTACCTGTTACAACTATATTAACATCTGGAAACTCATCTTTCACTCTTAATAACATTACAGCCTTTAACCATTTTCCTAATCCTCGACCACGATATTTTTCTTTAACTCCTGTAAGAAGCTGTTCAATGATATATTTTCTTTCTGGCCTATAGATCATCTCTGTAAGCCCAGAAATTTCACCATCAGGTTCAACTGTAATATATGTTAAATGTTTTCTACCTAATTCTTTATGTCTTTTTTCCATTTTGCGTAAAGATTCAGGTGTGAAAATAATGTCATTAACATCTAGATCTCCTAGAGGTTGTTGATTAGTGGTTTCAGTGTAGATTTTACTGTATTGCTCAATAATATCCTCGGGGAGAGTATAAAATGGTTGTAATTTTGTTTTAGGAGACCTCTCAGGTCCCTCTTTTTCCCATTTTGATATCATCTCCCAATCAACTTCCTCAAGATTCAATCTATTTTCAACACCAGTCAGAGCTGTCTGAGCTCCAATAATTTCTAAAAATTTCTTGCCATCGACTTCATCAGATCCAGATATAAGAGTAGTTTTATTATGATCGATGGCAAAATCATAAATTAATTTCAAAGCCATAGTTCCTATTCCTTTACGACGATATGGAGCTAAAATAGACATATCAAATTGCACTAAATGTTTATTTCCCTCATATGAAGCAGATGTTTTTTTAATAACTAAATAGTTCACTAGTCCAATTTGTTTGCTTTTTGCACTATCAATTATAGAAAGTAAAAAAATGTCAGCTTCAGGATGTTTCATTGCTATTTTCATATTCTTTTCAGTAGTTTCATTATCAGTATAAGGATCATCTGGATTTACCTCTTCATGTCTTGTTTTTCTAAATTCATGGTATAATTTCCAATCCTCCTCTGTTAAAGTTATAGGGTCAAATTGTTTAATCTCTATGTTTTTAATATCGAATTGGTTACTCATAAAAAACAAATAAAATTGGATTCTTATATATGTAGCTAAATAAAATTTATACCTAATTATCTCGAATCCGATTCACTAGGTTCCCTCTCTAATAACCATTTTGTAATTATATCAAATGCTTGATCATAATTCTCATCAGACATAATAATGTGACCCCCTCTTTGGATTTCTACAAAAGTTTTATCTTCAGACTTAATAGCATTATAAACCTGTTTTCTTCCTCTGCGATTGATAATACGGTCATTTTTGGCTTGTATGATTAATATTGGTTGGTTTATTTTTTTTATCCTCTTTTTTAATTCTTTCAGAAGTTTAGTTGCTTGAATCAAACTACTAACAGGAATTTTCTCATATCTTTTCCAATCCTTGGGAATTCCAAGATATTTGGAGATGATTTTATTTAGGGAAATATATCTAATGAAATGCTGAATAATGGAAAAATTGTATACAAACCAGGATTTGAAGTTGAATGGTTTAAGAGCTGTTGAGCAAAGAATTAAACCTGCTATATTTGAGTTATTAGCTCCCAAATAAAGAGAAATGACACTACCTAAAGATGCTCCTAAGATAAAAACCTCTGATGATTTTGTTTTTAAACTTTCTAGTCTTCTTTGAGTATGTTCTGTCCATTCGGTCCACTCAGTATCCTTTAAATCCTCAGGAGAAGTATTATGACCTGGAAGATCAGTATTATCCACGATGAAATTTTGTTCTTCAAGTAATTTTGCAATTTTCATCATAGACTTATGATTAGTACCAAGACCATGAATCAGTAGCACACCAGGAGCTAAGCTAGCTACCATATCAACCAATAATTCGCTTATTGTATATTATTTTTATTCTATAATCATGAATTAAATAAAACTAAAACAATATAATCAAGTTTTGACTACACATTTAAGTGTAGTAAGATTTACTGTGGTTAAATATGTGGATGGACATTAGCGAAAAAAACGTAGTTATTTCTGAGATTATTGGCATAATAAGGGATGAAACTACCAATGCCATGGTATTCAGAACAAATCTTACAAGATTAGGACAACTTTTAGCTTATGAAGCAGCAGCATTTCTAGATACCAAAAAAACAGAAGTTGAAACATCATTAGGTAAAGCAGAAGTTATTTCTATTGACGAAGATATGGTTGTAATATCAATTTTAAGGGCAGCTTTACCCATGTCTGAGGGGGATTTGGAAACATAGTCTGAAGCCTCAATTGGAGTGGTTTCAATGTCCAGAGGTAAGATGTTACAAAAAGATGGAAAAGACTTCAGAATAGATTGTCCCTATATGCACATTCCTTATTTAGAAAATAAATTTGCAATGATTGTAGATCCAATGTTAGCAAGTGGTTCTACCATGCTTTATTTGCTTAAATCAATTGAAAATCAGAAACCAAAAAAAGTAATTATTCTGTGCGCCATTGCATGTAAATATGGTATAGACAGAATTCTCAAAGAATATCCAGAAGTAATAATCATAGCAGGAGCAGTTGACCCAATACTTGATGAGAGAGGGTATATTGTCCCAGGTTTGGGAGATGCAGGGGATAGAGCATTTAATACATAAAATTGCATTAAAGAGAAATAGTGGGTTAGAAACCATATTTTCATTGCTTAGTATTATGAATTTTATGGTTTTCAACGCTCAAATTTAAAAATTCTTATAAGGATTCCCAAGTTGAGTTACGCGAAACAATGAAAGTTCCACTACAGAAATATTGTGAAATACAAAAGAGGTATTTAGCACCTTTTAAAAAACAATTGGTGCTGTTAGCAATACTATTGATTAGTGGAACCGCTCTTCAAATCTTTACTCCACTGATTATTGAAAGATACAT
>JAEOTG010000017.1 GCA_016839985.1 Candidatus Heimdallarchaeota archaeon
AAAGGGTATTGTTCCTCCTATTGCTAATTTCAAAGAAATAGATCCAAAATTTACTGATTTGAACTTCTCAAGAGGATTCAATAAAAGAATGAAATATGCAATTCGATTAGCTGCAGGATTTGGATCACAAATAGCGTTCGTAGCATTCAAACTTAATACTCATGAAAATCGCTTTGATAACATTTCATATGAGAAATGGTTGAATTCTCTAGGTGGTAAAAGAGATGGGATTTTTATAGAAGGTAGAGTTCTCAAAATGGAACAAAGTCCTTTAGAGGAGATTGAACAAGTTTTAACAACAAAATCACCAGAGTTAGCAGAGCCTACTTCTGATATTCTAAGTGTTGTTATAAGAGAGATTGCTGAAAAAACAGGATATGAACCAAGTTTAATAGAAGCTAACATGAACCTTGAAGAAGATCTAGGTATAGATACAGTAAAACAAGCAGAAATATTCGGAATAGTGAGAGAAAAATGGAATTTGGACCTTGATGAATCAGTTAGTTTGGCTGATTTTACAACTCCTGAAAAAATAGCCGCTTACATCCAACAAAATACACTGATTAAATCCAAAGTTGAAGAAGTTGATATAAAAGAAGACAAACCTTCAGGTTTAGATCTAAAGGAAGCAGTAAAGAATGTTGTATCAAGAACTACTGGCTATGAACCTGAATTAATAGATGATGAGATGGATCTAGAAGAGGATTTGGGGATTGATACAATTAAGCAAGCAGAAATTTTTGGTGAAATAAGAGAAGAATTTGCATTACCATTAGATGAATCTGTAAGTCTAGCAGAATTTAGAACGATTAAAGATATAGTTGATTATATATCTAAAAATACTGTTATCCAGAAAATTGAAACTGTAAAACAAGAACAAGAAGTACTAGATGAAATTGAGGATATAATAGAAGAAGATATCTTGAGAATAGAGAGATTAGTTCCAACTCTTGTTCCATTAGATAAAGAAAAAGTGGAAAGAATCGATTTAGCTACTCATTCAAATGCTATTATAAATTTTGACTCGTTTTTCACTAGATTCCTTATGAAAGATTTCGTCAGAAAGGGAGTAGATTTTGATAAAATAGATTTAGAAGAGAATTCTTTTGAATCTATTGGAGAAAAAGAATATGATAATTTTATTTTAGTCTTACCCGATTTGAATAATGATCCTGGGTACGTTGATCAGAGCTATTACGAAAGATTATTTTCACTATTTCAGTCAATGAGCTTGAATTCAAAACAGAGAATAATAGTAATTTCAACAGAGAAATTCTTTGGTTACGAAAGAGATTCATATCCACTTTCTGGAGGAGTTTCTGGTTTCATTAAAACACTAGGTCATGAGTTTGAAATTAAAGTTAAACATGTCTATTCTGATATAATCGATGAAGTACTTCAAGAGATAGAATATTGGGATGAAAACGTTGAAATCTCATTCAAAAACTCTCAACGTTATACATTAGTTCTTTCGTCTATTTATGATATGATACCTCCTGTTTCAGAAATTAAATTTGATAAGAATGATATACTACTTGTTACTGGTGGAGGAAGAGGTATTACTTTCAAATGTCTAGAAGCTGTTTGTTCTATTTCAAAACCTAAAGTTGCTCTTCTTGGAATAGAAGATATCTCGAAAATCAACAAAGAAGATCTGAGCTTATCTGAAGAAGAACTCAAGGAGAAAAAACAGAAACTAATTGAAAAGTTAAAAGCGAAAGAAGAGAAAGTTACTCCTGTATTAATAGAACGAAATTGGAACCAATATTTATTTAGTGTAGAGGTTTTTCAAAATCTCCAAACACTCGAAAAGATGGGAATTCTAGCTGATTATTATAGAGTAGATGTTACTAAGATGAATAATGTAAAACAAGCTATTAAGAAAATCGAAAAGAAATTTGAATCAGAAATCACTCACATTATTCATGGAGCTGGATTAGAGGAATCTAAGCAATTTAAGAAGAAGAAATTCGACTTCTCTAAACTCATTGTTTCAGTCAAAGTTGAAGGAATTTGGAATATTCTAAATTCAATAGATCAGAAAAAATTGAAAAGATTGATCTGCTTCACTTCGATTGCTGGAAGATTCGGTAATCCTGGTCAAGTTGATTATTCTTATGCTAATGGATATCTTTCAAGGCTTTGTTGGATGCTTGATCAATCTGGTGTATCATCTATTGCTTGTGATTGGTCAGCTTGGGGACAAATTGGAATGGCGACTCGAGGATCAATTCTTGAGATTCTTAAAGCTCAGGGGATAGAACCAATTCCTCTTCAAAAAGGAATAGAAACTTTCGTTAAACTCTTTTCAAATAAAGAAAATAATGAAGTTATTGTTTCGTGCGGATTGGGTCCATTTGACAAATTAACTTCTACTCAATCAAAATTAGTCGATAGTAAGTATCCAATGATTCATAGCATAAAATATCACGAACCTGTCTATCGTGGTGACTATACAATTAGTTCTAAAACAGATCTATACATGAAAGATCACCAAATACAAGGAATCCCTATTTTTCCAGGAGTGATGGGTTTAGAAATTTTTGCTGAGATGTATTCTTTAGTAACTGGAAAGAATTCTGACACACTTGAAGATATAGAATTTAAAGCTGCAGTAAAACAGAGAGGAGATCAGCATAAAGATATTTATGTTGGATATGATGCTAAGCAAGAGAGTATGAAATTAAAATCTGATTTCATCCCTAAAATTAAAGAAAAGAAGAAGATAGAAACTGAACACTTTGCTACCAAAATTAGAACAAGATCAAAGAAACTGCGAAGAAAAAGAAGTAAAATAGCAATAAATGAGAAGAAAATTGAACTATTATCAAAGGAATATATCTATTCAGTTTTCTTCCATGGAAAGAGCTTTCAAATACTTGAGAAATTAATAGAATTAACTGGAGAAAAAGCAATTGCGAAAGTTTATCTCCCTAACGAAAAATTATTTTCTATTTCAAACTACGAAGAAAGCCTTAATCCTCTAACCATAGAAGCTGCACTACAGACAGCAGGATTATATGATTATCTTATAAATAGAGAAACCTCTTTACCTTCAAAGATCAAACAACTAACAATAATAAGCAAGAATTCTCCAAAATATGTAGTTTCAAGATTTAAGTCTAAAGATGAAACTCATAGTTACTACGATGTAGAAGTTTTGGATGAGAATAGATATGTGATTGTTCAGCTTAAGGAATTAGCACTTATTCATACACAAATGTCTTATCAAACAGAAACAACTAACACTGAAAAGGAAGACCAATTAAGAGAATACTGGGAAATCTCTTCAAATTTAATAGAAAAGAAAATGAAGGTTGTTCCTATTAAAACAGTCTCAAATTATTTATCAAATGAACCAGAAGTGGTTTTGAAATATCTTTCTTCAAGTGAAAAAACTTCTTTTGATAAGATTAAAAACAAAAAAAGAAAAGTAGAGTATTTATCAGGAGTTATTGCAACAAAGGATCTTTACTCTGAAATCAAAGAAAATCCAGACATTTTACATGAAATTGAAGTTAGAAAAATGACAAAAGGTCAACCTTATATCTACAATAAAAAGCTAGGAAAAAGAAGTGATTTACATATATCAATTTCTCATGCAGGAGACTTTGCCATATCTACAATAAGTGAAAAACTTATTGGGATTGATATTGAAAAAATAGAAAGTAGGAATGATGGTTTCTATAAAGAAGCATTTACAGAAAAAGAAAGAAGCATTATCTCAAATGATGAAAATTTAGGTACTGTCTATTGGACAATTAAGGAAGCTATAACGAAAGCGCTTGGAGAAGGATTACACTTAAGTCTTCATGATGTTGAAATTTTTAAGGAAAAGAAAAGTGAAAATTATAGAGTTAATTTCTCAAATAGCGTAAAAGAAACTATTCCATACAAATCCTCTTCTTTTAAGTTAGAAAACAAAACTTCAACGAATTACTCAATCAGTTATTGTGAAATCGAAAATAGGAGTAAGAAAAATGTTAGTAGAAAATCAT
>JAEOTG010000100.1 GCA_016839985.1 Candidatus Heimdallarchaeota archaeon
AGAAAATTAAAGAGCCAATCTGGAAAATTAGCAAAAGCTTTGAAAAAGAGATCCAAATCTCTTAAAAGAAGAGCTATGAGTATTCCAAATAAGGCAAGCACGCCAGGACAACAAGTAGAGGAGACATAAAAATGCAAATGAAATATTACTTGGAGAGAGCAGGAAAGAATTCACTCAATGAATCTCTGCTTCCCCAAAAAGAAAAGAGTTTCGTAGATATTGTTATGGAATTCGTTGATACAATTGATATGGATGGGCTTTCAGAACAACAAATCAAAATGATTGATGAAATGCTCTTTATTACTGAAGCAGATGATGGAAGTGATGCCGTCGATCTTATTGATGAACAACAAAGAAAAATGGTTGTTCGTGCTGGTAAGAGAATAAGAAAGATGGAATGTCCGGAAGGAATGAAAGCGGTTGGTGGTAAATGTGAGAGAATGACATCAGCTGAAAAAAGAATGAGAACGAAAGGTGCGAAAATGGCCGCTAAAAAACGTAAAAGTCAAAAGGCCGCAATTCAAAGAAAAAGACAAAAATCATTGGCCAAGAGGTAGAAAATGGATATAGCGAGTAAAATTGATAAATTTCTTGAAGAATCTACTCTTGGAAGTGGTGTGAGTAGTTCTATTGAAGATGGTGCGAGGGAAATACTCAGACAACTGAAGTATATTATCAATTTAGCTGAGAAATCTAAGAGATTTAGTTTAGAAAAAGGTGAAATTGATTCTCAGATTAGAGTATTGAAAAAATCTGCTAAAATGATAGTAGATACTTCCAAAGAATTAGGAGGAGTTGTCGAGAGGATTTTTGATGAATAATGAGTTTTGTAAAAAGAAAGAAAAGCAATAAAGGGCAATTTATTCCCAGATTTCCGAATAAATATACTGGGAAGTATCCAATAATAGTTAGAAGTAGTTGGGAACGTCTTTTTTGTCAATGGTTGGATGCTAATAAAAAGGTAACAGCCTGGTCAAGTGAAGCAATAATAATTCCATATTATGATCCCGTACAAAAAAAGAAAAGAAGATATTATCCCGATTTTTGGATGAAGGTAGAAAATAAAAAGTATCTTATAGAGGTGAAACCTTTTAAAGAAACAAAACCACCTTCAAAAAGAGGTAAAAAATCAAGTAAAACAAAACTTCACCAAGAAGCTACATATCTTACAAATCAAGCTAAATTTGATGCAGCTCAAAAATATTGTAAGAAAATGGGGTATGAATGGAAGGTTCTTACTGAGCGCCAATTGTTTAAAAAGAAATAATAGAATATGTAATAAGGAAAGATAAAAGCATGTGGATAATGACATGTAATACAAGATTATATACTTCATTCATCATGAATATAACACCAAAAGTTTTTATGGTGAATGTTTGAAAATTAAAGGAGGATTTTTTCAAAATGGCAGGAACATATTTCAGAAACGACATTACTGAAACAGTTGTGAGCTCCGCTGCTCCTACTGTAAGCGATTGGAAATATCAAGTTGGAACATGTTGGATCAACACCACAAATAACCAAGTTTGTGTTTGTTCAGACAATACATCCGGAGCTGCTACTTGGTATTGTAGTGCTAGTGGTTCAGTAATAACTTAGTAGATTTAAGAGGGAGGACAGAGCTTTAGCTTTGATAATTCTTTATCTAACTCCCAATCACTTTTAGGAGTAAAAAATGGAACAATATTTGAGTGAAATCAGAAGATTAAATAAACTTCATCCTCTGGAGGAATCAAATGAAACAATGTGGTTAGATGAAAGGATTTTTCATTTTTTCAGAGATAATCCTAATCCATCAGATCAACAAGTTCATTTGTTAGCAAAACAAATTGGCATAAATGAACATAAATTCGAGGAAGCAGTTTATAAGCTCATAAGCGAATTCGCCGGAGCCGGATATTCTAAAGGTAAGAACAAAGGACTTGATGAAGAAGAATTAAGAATGGGGATCGAAGTGGAAATGGAACACACAAGCAATCCGGTAATTTCCAGGAAGATTGCTTATGACCATCTAACAGAAATTCCTGATTATTATACCAGATTAGCAAAAATGGAAAAAGAAGCGAAGAAGGAATTAGGCTAAAGTGGCTATTAGAAGAATCTATAAGAAAAGATTCAGAGGAACTATTGTAAAATCAGGGAATGTTTATACTTTTAAATATCAAGCCTGGGAAAGATAGGAGACATTATTTGGCAAAAATACCAGAAAATATTAGAAATTATATTATTAAAAGAATAGATGGAAATCTTTTCCATGATTATCTTCCTAAAAATAAATCATTGAAAATTTTGATAAGATGTTCGAAATGTAATTTAGAAAGACAATCAAAAGCATTTGATATTATACATAAAAAATCAACTTTATGTTCCAGTTGTTCACAAAAAGAAAAATGGAAAGAAGAGGATTTTAGAAACAAATCTATAAAAACTAGAAAAACAGAAGGTTATAGAAATCAAATGAGAGAATCTGTAATAAAATCAGAATTGTGGAAAGAAAAACAACCAATAAGAAAAAAATCATTAAAAAAGTATTGGGAAAAGATAAGAGGATATAAATTTGAAGATATAGAAGATGTTTGGTACATATACAGAAAAACAGTATACAAAATGTCCGGAAAGAGTTATAAAAAATTTAGAAATTTAATAAATCCAGACAATCTTCCAAGAGGTAGAAATAAATACCATTTGGATCATAAATTTTCTGTTTTGGAAGGATTTAAAAACAATATTCCACTATATATTATATCACATTCTTCAAATCTTCAAATGTTAAAAGAAAAAGATAATATATCTAAAGATTTTAGATGTTGTATAACCAAAGAAGATCTTTTCAAGGAGGTTTTTGGTACTTGGAGGTTAAGTTATGGCTATTAGACGAATCTATAAAAAAAGATTCAGGGGAACGGTTGTAAAATCAGGCTATATCTATACCTTCAAGTACCAATAACGCAAGCTTGGGAAAATGATCCAAGACCAACTGTAATAATTATGTACGCTCTAGAAGGTAATCATCCGAGAACTGGTAATCAATGGAGATTTTTCCAAGGCATCAATTTTACTTACATTCCTCGTTCCATGAGAAGACAATTTGCTAGAGATTGGGTAAGGACTTTAGAAAGAACTAGAGGAAATGTAAGATTTACATGGGAACTTGTGCAAAGAAGATATCCGTATTTGAAAAATGCTGTAAGGAGGTATTTTTATAGACCAACATATTATATTAGAGATTTGAATGAAGTACCCCTTGAAGATATAGAAAAAGTTGTTGTTTCCACATGGAGTAAAGATTTTTCAAAGAAATTAAAAGCATCTCTGATTAGTAAATTCAGAAAAGCTTTGAGGGCCACGAGGGGAAGAAGATAAATGAGAACATATCAAACTCTTTTTAAAGATGAAGTTCGAGCTGTAGAATTAACAATAAGAGATGAAACAGGAACTTTATACACACCATCTGCAGGATATTCTCAAATTTTTGACGAAGATGGTAATCAAATAACAACACAACAAGGAACTTATATAACTACAGGCAAAATCTACACAATAGTTGATACTAATACAACAGCTAACATAGGAAAATATAAAATAGTATGGTCACTCCTAAATTATGGATACACATACTATCACGCAACTGAATTAACTGTGGTGGAATTGTAAATGGCAAAATTATATCAAGACGAAAAACTCTTAATGTTTGGAATTTCTTCAACAGATTTAGAAATTTCAAATACTTCAAGAGTTTTATATTTTGAACTGAATACTTATGATTATGATTTTCCTATATATTATGTTGTATTAGACTTTATTAACTCAATGGGAGAAATAAACTAATGAGATATCATTTTTTTGGACGATCAAGAGATACTTACGGAAATGTTATTCCGACTACAAGTATTTCAATTTATTTAGCAGGTACTACCACATCAGCCATAATCTATGAAAATCAGACAGGTGGTACTCCCATTAGTGCTACTCCACAAGTGGTAACAAATTCCAGAGGAGTTTTCGATCTTTGGGTAGATGATACTGATTATTCTAGAGACACTCTTTTCGATATAACAGTTGGTAATTTGATTTACGAAAAATTTGATATCTTTCGTGATTCAGCGGCAATTGAAGATCATGGAAATTTGGATGGCCTGACTGACGATGATCATGTACAATATATGCCTGTAAGTGCGTATAGATCTTTTTCAGCACCAGTAAGCGGACAAACTCCTACTTTAGATAATC
>JAEOTG010000101.1 GCA_016839985.1 Candidatus Heimdallarchaeota archaeon
AACCAGTATAAATGACCTCTTTCTTCAAGTAGGGGGATTATTTCTTGATAATGATGAAATGATTCGACAAAATTACCCGATTGAACATATGAATAACCCTGGAGCATTCTGAGTTTTGTGTCCTTAGAATTGAATTCTTCAATAGAAAGATGTTTCAGTGTGTTTAGAAGTGACTTAAGTCTAGGAAGTAAGTCTAATTGAACAGTAGTCGATTGTTTGGCGGTACAAAGAACAAATCCCTGAATAATTAAGGCATTAAATAGTTCTTCAGGCAGATCTAGCTTTTTAGTATCCTTAATAACCCTTTCTAGTATTTCTAGTCCTTCAATAATCCTTCCAAATCGCCATAGAAGCTCACTCTTTATTATTAGTGCTTGTATTCTTCCTTTTTTAGAAAGGGTCTTCGAACGTATGATAAATTCTACTTCTTCTAAAGCTTCGATCCATCTTCCTTTCTCGACTGAAGAACTAATTTCATGAAGCTCCATTGAATAGCCTCCACTTTTCCTTTTGTAGCTTCTTTTAGATAGAGCTCTATTTATTTGTAATCAATAACTATTCACAAGTATTCTTGCTTAGTTTAGAAAAATTCAAACATATATATATTTCCCATGATATTCTAAGTAATTGGACAATCTTATTTATTTATAATAACTAACAATGCATGAATCATATAACTTGCTATAAAGGTGTTTAATTTGCCTCCGACAGGATTCCACGGACTTTTCGGATTACTCATTGCAGGTAAGGTTAAATCCAAAGCAGGAAAACTAGGGATTGCATGGGGATCAGTTTTCCCTGATTTAGATCTATTAGGTAGTATCATTCTGTTTATTTTCACACAAGACCTGGAATTAACCATATTCTTCCATAGATCAGTGACTCACAGCTTTATTGTTATGTTTTTCATACTGATCAGTGGTTTACTTATTTCTGGATATCGATCTGGAGAAAAGTCGGATACAATTCCCTTCATACTAGGTTTAGTAGCAGGAATGGCAATTCATGCTCTTATGGACTTATTTTATCTTGATGGTGTAGCAATCTTATGGCCTTTACAAGCTATGAATGATAGACTTGTAATTCTTGATTATACATTCGCTGAACTCACTCCTGTTTACAATAATCTTCTAGCTAAGGTGATTTCAACCCTAGATGGAGGTTTTGAAACATTTTATTATCTTACATTTATTTTCTTAGCTAACAGATTTAATACTGATCAAGAAATCAGATTTGAGATGTTTTCAAAGAAGTACGAAATAAAAAATTGGATAGGTAAACTCCAATCTTTTTCCATTTTACTTGTTGGTATCATAGTGATTTTTCTTTCTTTGGCTTTTCTTTCTATTTCTGTTTTTCCAATTGATTTAGAAATATTTATAATGCTTCTATACATCCCTCTTGCACCTGTATATCTATTGACAGGATTACTTCCCCTCATTATGCGCAAAACAGTGCAAGAAGTAACTTTCTAATTCACAGAAATTTCATCACACTATTAGTGGATCAAGAAGTCGGGTTATAGAAATTACATTAAAATGGAAGGGATTTTTCTTCCTTTGACTTTATCTTGAGAAGAACTAATCGTTACTCCCTGAGAACTACGTGGCAAGAGATGAATACGAATGTCAAGCTAGTTTTTGGTTACAGTTTCTTCCAAAGTTTGGGAAGAGGTATTTGGATGGGAAATATACTCTCTGTATGGATTTATTTAATTGCAAATGAATCTAATGAGCTTTTAGGAATCACTGCAGCTATTACAGGTCTTGCTATGACTTTTTCTGTGCTTCCTGCTGGATACATTTCCGATAAAACCCAACACCGTTACATGTTACGGGCAGCAGCAGTTGTTGGATTCATTGGACTGAGCTTTGCACTCTTGGCAAATTCACTTGAAATCATGTTTCTTGCACTCCTATTTTGGGGATTATTTCAAGGAATGAACCGGCCTTCTGTTGAATCAATCTTTGCTGACAGTGTGGAGTCAGGAATAAGATCTAAAGTATACGCACAAGTCCATCTAGTTCGTCAACTAGCTATGGCAATAGGTCCACTCGTAAATGTGGTTCTATTCATTTTTTTTGGGGATGATTGGAATTTACCAATTTTAAAATCAGTAATGGTCTTCGGAATAGCACTATCAATGATTTCCCTTGTATTTATGGTCTTGTTTGATGATAGGAAAAGCTTAGGATCAGAAAGTGATCAAATCGTAGATATTATAGATGGAAACCAGTTAGGAAATTCAATTAGTGAGAATAGTAAACATAAAAGGAATACAATTATTATTGTACTGCTAATATCGAATCTTATTATTGGTTTTGGAGCAGGGATGACTATCAAGTTTTTTCCAATCTTCTTTAGGAACATTTATTTCTTAGAACCCATTGGAGTTCAATTAATAATGGGGGGAACAGGAATTTTAACAGGAATTACCAGTATTTATACTCAGCGCTTGTCATTGCGTAATGGAAGAGCAACAATGATTTTCATAGTTCAAGGAATTGCAACACTATGTTTATTCATAATTGCTACCTATCCACCCCTTCTACTATTAATTCCTATATTTTTTACCCGTGGATCATTGATGAACGCCTCCCAACCTCTGAGTCGTAGTATTCTTATGGATGTGGTTCCCAAAAAGCATAGAGGTGGAGTAAATGCTCTTCAAGCATTAGCTTGGGGTCTTTTCTGGAATGTATCAGCAGCTATTGGAGGTTTTCTGGTTGGATCAGAAGATAATTTTCGTTTATGTTTTTTGATAACTGGAATTATTTATGTAATTGGTACACTACCAGTTTTATTATTAATTCCCCTAGTGTCGAGAGAGAAGAATAGCCTTTAAGGACAGTTTGATGAATTAGTATTTTCCAGCACGTTATTATACTTCCTTCTTTTTTAACATCTCTCATGCGTATTAAAGATCTTGTAGAAAAAATGCAATTTACTGCAACTGCTACTTGGGAAAAGGATAAAGAGGGATCATTTCTTACAACAGATTATTCAAAGTCGATTTTTTTTAGTTGTCCGCCTGATTTAGGTGGAATTGAGACACCTTCTCCTGAAGATCTCTTCTTATCCGCAATTGCCACATGTACACTAACCACGCTACTGCATATTTGTGATTCACTAAGAACTGCTCCAAACACGCTAAAGGTGAGTGTTTCTGGGGATCTTCAACTTATAAAATCAAGTTATTACGAATTTGAGAACATAATCTGTCAGTTAGAAGTCACTGGAGATGAATTTCTTTTAGAACGGGCCTGTGAGAAAGTTCCAAAACAATGTGTTGTTAGTAATTCTATTAAACCGTTAATCACTTATCAGATGATAATTAATTCTCAACACCGTTTGACTCTCACAAATAACTAAAACTTCATTTTATTTACTATTGGCTTAATTTTCTAAACAAAAAGGTTAATGTAAAGCATTAAAGTTGAAATCCCCAAAACAACCATAAATGCTCCA
>JAEOTG010000102.1 GCA_016839985.1 Candidatus Heimdallarchaeota archaeon
AAAGTTCAAAGAAAAAATACTGTCCTGGTTAGAGAAGTAGAACAATATTTTTTCTAATTCATTTAATATTCTATTGTGGAAAATTAAACTAAATTATCGTCTTCTTCTCTTTATTTGTTCAATATTTGCATGAATCAATCTTCGCATATTAGGAGATATTGCAATAATATATAAATCAAAAACAAGAAATGGTACTCCATGTTCTAAGTAAATTGGTTTTAATATAGCCTGTGAAATTTTGTAGGGTAAACAATTTATTGGTCCTGTCAGTATTAATGAATCGAAATTTTCTTGTTCTAATGTTTCTAAACCTTTCCCTATTGTAGGGATTGCTTCTCCAAATATTAGAGGACTTATCCATTCCTTTGCTTTTCTGAATATTTCTTTCAGATTATTAGGACCTGCAAATAATAATCCTGTTTTTTCGAACCTTTTTCTATGTTTTTTCTCCAATCTTTGCATGTATAGGACTGCTATTTTACTCAAAACTAAAATTCTGGAGGTTTTGTTCCATAAAGTTGCTATAGCCCTTATAATTGTTGAAGTTTTATTTGGATCTTTCTTCCACTCTTTAATTACTAGATAGCCACCTTCATAAAAAATGCTGTACAAATTAAGTTCATACATATCAGTGGATTTTACCATGATGTTATGCTTGCTGTAAATTTCTTTAAGCTCTCTAAGGAAGAAAGGACTAAAACGAACAAAGAAATCTCCACTTATTATCACTCTTGGAAAATCTTCTGGAGAACCTTTCCTTGGGATTTTAGCTATTTGATTTATTAGCTTATCAATATTTTTGTTTAACTGTCTTTTAGTCTTTGAATTCGTTAAAAATTCTAACCAATGAGATTGTAGAAGGTCCAAACTTCCTTTTTCTCCAACAACACGAAGAGCGCTTTCAGTTTCTAAAACTAAATCTGCTGTTAAGATAACTTTAGGTGCATAACGAAGAACTTCTATGAGTTTTACACCTAAGAATTTTGTTAGAAAATCAAATCTATACAAAAACACGTTTTCTATTTCATTAGCTTCTAAAAATTGATTTATATAATCGAAATAGCTGTAAACTGCACAAGGAGCACCTCCTCGTATCATGAAGAGACCTATCACTTCTCCCGGTTTTCTATTTTCCACTAACGATAAAATATGACCGATAACTATGGGTAAAGGAATGCATTCTTTACCAGAAGTATATCGTAAACCTTTGACAGGATATTCCAATCTAATATCTTCTGAAAGTCCCACATTGAAACCAAAAATATCAAAGGTTTTTAGTACTATATCCGAATGGTATTTCGAATAACTTATGAAGTTAAGTTTTACTCTAGGATCTTTAATATCAAGTTTCTCACCATCTGATGTGATTACTACTGTTTTTCCTTCCCTTCTTTTTACCTGGGAAACTTGGAATGGTTTTTTTTCTAATTTCTTTTTGCTTGCTTTGTAATTATTTATTATTTCAAGAAAAGCTTCAAGTCGAGTTTGAGTCCCAGCGTCAGCTTGATGAGCATCAAGTTCTAATATAAGATAAGGTTCTGAACTCATCTCTGTTTTGACATAATTTTGAAAGAAGGCATCAGTTGTACAACTGAAGCTGTTGATATATAATAAGAATAAATTATCATTATTTTTTGCTAACTCTATAGCGGTTTTGACATAGTTACCAAAATACCAAGGTAAATCCGCTTCTATTTGTTTATCTAAGAAATCAAAAGGAATAACAGACACTCCCATACTAGCTAATTTCTTAGGTATTAGTTGAGATGTTTCTGGTGGAAAAGCATTATAGCTTCTTCCTAATAATAATATCCCAATCTCATTTGATTCTTTTAGTTCCTCTAGTTTTTCCTTTCCCAATTGAACGAATTTTTCTTCTACTTGTTTCTGAGCAATTACTGCCTTTTTATATGCTCTTTCTGCTCTGCTTTTCGGTTGTTTTAACTCCTTAACAGCCATCTCAACCATTGATTTATTTTGGTTATAGCCTTCTTCAAAATCAAGAATGGGATTCAAAAATCTTGTTTTTCTAAAACTTGTTGAAATAAAATAAGGGCTAGCCTGAGTTATTGGACAGAATGTAGAGTCTCTCCATTTTTTACCTTTTGTTAATGTGTGAACATGTGGTAGGAATATTAATGATATGTCCTTCTTAATTAGATCTAGAACAGCTCCATGCAATATTTGCACAGGATAACAAAAAGGTGCGTTTGTAAAAAGTTCTTTATCATCATCTATATCTGAGAGAATAAC
>JAEOTG010000103.1 GCA_016839985.1 Candidatus Heimdallarchaeota archaeon
TCAAAGTCACTTTACTTTTTGATAATTGTAATTCAATACATAAAATATCTTTCCATTACTCACAAAGTGCACTACTAATCAAAAACTATATAATATAAACTTCTAAATCATCGTTGATGGCAACTCCTGAATTTGGTACTATAAGCGCTACAAGAATGGAGCTTCTTAATACACGTGCTAGAATACGATTAGCTCAAAAAGGACATGATCTTCTCAAAGAAAAGATGGATGCATTAGTAATTGAGTTATATGCCATTAAGGATGAGGTACGTCAAGCTAGAAAACAAGTAGAGGAGGAATTACTAATTGCATATCAATCATTAGCAAAAGCTGAAATGATTGTAGGTCCCGATAAAATAAGAGATTTGGCTCTGTATGCTCCCTCAGTGTTAGAGATAAGAACACAAACTGTAAGTATTATGGGAGTAAAATCAGCTCGTTTTATCGTTAATGAAGTCCAGAAAGAAGGAGAAGAAATATTTTATGGCTTAACTAGCTCTAGTGCTCAATTAGATAGAGCTATAGTTTATTTCCGCAAATCCCTTAGAACTCTTATGATAATTGCAGAGAAAATGACATTATTGGAAAAATTAGCAACTGAAATAAATAAGACAAAAAGAAGAGTAAATGCTCTTAATTATATTTTAATTCCAAAGCTAAGAGCAACGGCTACATTTATAGCAAGCACTCTTGAGGAACAAGAAAGAGAAACATTTTCAAGATTAAAGAGAGTTAAAGCTATTTTGGAAGCTAAGAAAAAATAATAACATAAATTAATTTTACACAAACTACTACATTCAAAACATTACTATTCTAACTTAGCTCTTAAAAGTGATATTTTCAAGATAATATTGTCATTTTTAATATGGCAACATTAATAGAGTTTATTAATTATAATATCTGTATTATTGACAGAGAAAGAAATAAAAATATAAGTTATACAAAAATATTAGAGGCAAAGATATGACAATTGTAGATTGGTTTCAAAATTTACCTCCACTAGGTTTAGAACCTGGTATTAAAATGATAATTTATCTTCTAGTTATTTTTACACTCCTAAGCAGTTTGATAGTATTTCTTACTACAAAAGCTTACAGAAAAGGTAAAGGACCCTCTTTGCTGGATTTAGATCTAGAATCAGATATACCTACACCTACTGATATACCTGTTTCAGAAAGAATAGCAATTTTGAATATTGAAAAAGCTAAGTTTGAGGCAGGACAACGTGCATTGTCTGATGCTCATAGAAAGAAGGAGATAAGTGAATCAATTTTTGGTAGATTATCTGTTAGATATGCAGGCGATGTTAAGAAGATTGAGGATGCAATTGAGAAGACATCAAGAGAAGCAGAAGTATCTCAACTTGAGGAAGAATTAAAGAAAATGCAAGGTGATTATTTAAGTAAAATTAAAGGAGACGAAGCAATAGCTCCTCCAACTCCAACTCCTAGTGAAGCACCACCTGCACCTCCTAAAAGAAGGAGAAGGGGTACCTCAGCGGCTCCAGCTCAAGCTCCACCTACACCTACACCTGCACCACCAACACCAAGTGCAGCACCACCACCTCCAACTGTTGGGAAAACACCGCCTGCTACAGCAGTTCCAACACCTCCAATGCCAACAGCACCACCAAAAGTAACACCACCAAGTGCAGCACCCTCAATTCCAGCTCCGACTGTTCCAACTCCTAAACCTCCGTCTGCAACTCCTTCAGCAGGAGAAGGAGAAGGAGATTTGTTTGCAAAAAGTACATCTATCGCTGCATTACGCAAAGAAATGCTCAAAGAATTAGACAGACTTAAGAAATTCATGAGCGAGCAACAGTGAACCATTGTAGGTAAAGCACAAACATAATTAGAAAATAGAATTATTTTATTTTCTGTTTTTCTCTTAATCTTATTCTGGAATAAATTAATATATTACTTCCTTGCTTTTTTAATAAAAGGTGAAATTATGGGATTACTAAGTTTTATTGGGAATATCATCTGGGTTATATTTGGTGGTCTTCTGACTTCTATTGAATGGATCACTGCAGGTTTAATTATGTGCATTACAATCATAGGTATTCCTTTTGGAATTCAGTGTTTCAAACTAGCATCGTTTGTCATCTGGCCATTTGGGAGAGATATCCGTAGAGAAAAGACAGGAGTGGGGAAGTTAATACTAAATATTTTGTGGATTTTTATTGGTTCATGGTACATCGCTTTGTCTCACTTACTTATTGGGATATTCTTTTGTATTACCATTATAGGAATCCCTTTTGGAATGCAGCACTTTAAACTTGGAGGGCTTGCTTTTGCACCATTTGGAGCATATATAGTTGAGAAGTAGTGTTTATTTTTATACACTATTCTTATATGTTCATTACTGGAATTAAAATAAGAGAGCAAAAATGGCGAATAAAAAAAAGAATAACTCAACAAAAGAACAAGAAAAAATCCAAGCAGCGTTAAAAACCGCAAATGAGTTTATATATGATGATTTTGTTCTAGGAATTGGGACAGGGAGTACTGTAAGATATTTCATTAAAGCTATCTCAGAATTGATTGAGAAAAACAGCCTTGACATTATAATAGTTCCTTCTTCATTAGAAACACAATTGGAATTAACCAGAGCGGGATTATCTTATTCATCCTTGTTAGAATTTCCAGAATTAGATGTTTATGTTGATTCAGCAGATATTATTACAAAAGATCATGTTTTAGTAAAAGGGGGTGGAGCTGCTTTAACTAAAGAAAAAATAATGGCGAAAGCTGCAAAAGAATTCATAGTTATAGTTGATGATTCCAAGTATCCAAGAGATCTACTGAGTCATCCTGTACCAATTGAGCTGCTATCTTATGCAATTAATACTATTATTCAACCTATTTTTAATCTTGGGGGAGAATTTGAGCTTCGTTATGGTAAAGGAAAAATTGGTCCAATTATTACTGATAATGGGAATTGTATAGGGGATGTTTCTTTTAATAAACTCTATAATCCTGCAGAAATGGAAAAAGCACTTAATAATATTCCAGGAATTATTGAAAACGGATTATTTGTTTCTTATGCGCATCGGATTATTATTGGACACAAGGATAAAGTGGAAACAATCGACTTAATCTAAGAAATTAGAAAATAGCGGAAATAGTGGCTCCTCGACTATATGCACTCATTATGTCTCTTCCAATTTGACTGTTCTTTTCAATGCTAATTTCACCTGCTTTTCCAACAGTTAATTGTATTAATTCATCACCATCTATAGAAACAACTACATCTTTTCCAATTAATAAGCTGGGAAAAACCAAGTTTACTTTGTTTTTAATTGGATAAACATCGATTATGAATTCAGCTTCTTCAGTTCTTTCGTCAAATGTTCTTACATCAATAGATAAACCTAATTTTTGTTCGATTTCCTCTATCCTTTTTCCATTTTTCCCTATTATCCGTGGTTTGTCCTTTTTAGAAACATACAATGTTAAAGAATTTGGAGGATTAAAATCAAAATTATAATCATAAATAGAATATTTCTTGAGTGTTTTTTGAATAATTGTTGGTGACACAGTTTTTTGTGTCATAAAGTTTTTTCTTTTAGCATCTTTTCCTATAAGCGGAGCAACAACAATTTGTTCCCCAAATGTATAAATTTCATATTCTGGTTTACTTGTATGAAAATCTTTCACTATAATTACTGGACGAGTTAAATCCCGCTCTCGCATACCAGTTGGTAATGCTACAGTTAATTCAAGAGTATATGTTTTAGCTATATCACCCTCATCTATGAAAATAATTGTATCTACAATAGAAGGTATAACACCTAAATCAACCCTTTTGATGAATCTTTGAATTCCATCTATTGCTTGTGTAGCATGAACAACACCAATAAGACCTATTCCAGCAAGTCTTAAGTCTGAATAGGTCTCAAAATCCCTAGTTTTTCGTAATTCATCATAAATTACATAATCTGGTCTCATCAAAAGCACTAAATCTGCAGAAGCAGAGATATTGCCTTCAAACCCAGACATTTGGGTTATTCTGTTATCTACTTGAAGATCTCTAGGATTCTCAAATGTCTTTACAATCCTATCCTTGTCGGCATAGAATTCTGCAATAGCTGTTGCAAATGTACTTTTTCCAGCTCCAGGTGGTCCAGCAATAATAATCCCATCTGCCTTCTTTTCTATTCTCTCTAACAAGGTAGAATCTAGTTTATAATCTTTTAAAGTAAGTTTTAATATTGGTTTTACAGCAGTGATTTCCATTGCATCACTAAAAGGAGGTCTTATGATAACTATTCTAGAATTTTTTAATTGTACAACTGTTGTTCCATATTGATCAGATTCTATAAAACTATCTTTTTCCCTTCTAGCTCTTTCAACTATATCCTTAGATAAATCTTCTAAAAACTCTCTTGAAAGTATTTCTTCCTCAGATAATGATACTAATTCAAAATTCCCTGGTTTTCCTTTTTTTGCAAGAGGGCGATTATTTTCTCTTAAATGAATAGACATAGTAATTTCATCGAAGTAATCTTCAATTTTCTTACCTATGCTTTTTGTTGTTTCTTTGATATAAACAACAGCTAAACCTTCAGCTTTTCCTATTTCAGCCATTACTCTATCAGATGTAACAAGGATGGCTTGATATTCTTCTGCTAGTTCTCGAATCTTTGCGTCTAATTCTCCAGCAGGTGCTCCTCGTATTTGATTATAAGTAGGTCTACTGCCATCTATAATAATGCTAAAACCTTTTTCTGAACAAAAGTCTCTCATTCTTTGTAATTCTTCTAAAGCCGCTATACCAGTTGTTTTAGCTTGATTTGCCATGTTCTCAATTTCAGCTACAACTACTCTTGATAAGATGATTTCCTCAAGATCTTTTTGTTCTGAAATATATTTTAGAAATTGACCGTTAATAATTGTTGATGTATCAGGAACATACTTCATTTAATTCTCTCCTAAATCTATATTTATTTTCTCAAATTCCAACTCACTTACACTGTAATAGGAGACATCACCTAAACTATCAATCACAGCAAAAATTAGTAATTTACTTATTTCTTTTGCTTCTGAAACAATCTGATCGATGTCATCAATATTAAATAATGACCCCTCAACCATAGGTACTACAAGAGCTAGATGTTGAGCATTTTTTGGTGTTGCACCTCTTTCATAAAGTTCAAAATATTTTTCGTTATCTGTATGCCTCTTAACAACATAACCTCTAGCTCTTAGATCTTTATATAGAAGATAATGAACTAAGAATTCTTGTATATTGTTGGAAAAGAATGCAACCACTTCAGAAAGTGAAAGATTTTGATCTTTTGATTCTTGTACATCAATTTTTTTCCTTTCTAATAATAATGCAGTTTCATAAGGATCTAGCTTTACATGACCAGATTTTGTGTATTTTCCAAACCAACCTTGACTGTATATTGAATTGCCTTCTTTATCTTCTATCAAGGAATATTTATTATGAAGTTTAGCTATTGGGATCATTTGTTTCTAGATTAATGAAAATAGGATAATATTAAAAATTGGTGTTAAAAGATTCTTTAGATTTAATGAAGATAAAAAATAAATTACAAAATTCTTTGAAAGACAAAATAGATCCCTCTTTATTGGATAAAATACCTTCTGGATACTCGGTAATAGGCGATATTGCAATTTTTCATCAAATTAATGAAGATTTGAATCCCATTAAAGAGCAGATTGGGAATTTAATAATTCAATTTGACTCACAAGTTTCAATTGTAGTAGAGCAAATTGAAACAAAATCCATATATCGAAAACCCATAATTGAATACATAGCGGGAGAGAGGAGAGCTTTAACAATTCATAAAGAATACAATACCCTTTTTCACATAGATGTTTCAAAAATAACATTTTCTCCAGGAAACAAGGGAGAAAGAGGTTTTTTAATCAATGCAGTAGAAAATGGGGAGATAATTTGTGATATGTTTGCTTGTATAGGAAATCTATCTCTTCCAATTGTTGTTAACAATCCAAGCATAACTGTATATGGAATAGAGGCGAATAAAGAAGCATTTGATTTTTTGAAAAAAAACATAAAAGAAAATGATGTTCAAGGAAGATATTATCCTGTTTTTGGCGATAACCGTATTAAAACACCTAAAGGAATCGCTAATAGAGTTATTATGGGATTTTTTAAGAGTGACATAATACAATTCACAAAAGCTGTTGATGCCATACAGAATGAAGGATGGATTCATCACCATTTCACCTCATCTCGCAGCCTTAATTATAAGATTGAAAATATAATAAATCCTTCAAAAGATAAAGTAAAATTCAGAGTGGAATCAACTGAAATTAGGAAAATAAAAAAAGTATCTCCTCGTCTTGTTCATTATTGTGCAGATATTAAAATACAAAAGTAGTTTAGAGTAAAAAAACAGGGATTGTTATATTTAGAAAATGTTAAAGCATACAAATTAAAAGTAAAACAATGTCTAGAGAAACACCGAATGCTTTCGAATTAAGAAAACTAAGAGGTATTGCTGATTATCAATTTGGAAAAGGTGCAGGAGATGTTTTGTTTACAGAAGACATTATAATTGAACGATCAAGAGGAACAAAAAGAATCCGTTTTATTTATCTAGATAATGAAAGAATTTGCTCTTTTAGAGTGCGGGATGGTTTTCTGATACCATCATTGTTGGGCGGTGAGATTCTTCATAAAAATGATTTTGCACATAAAGTTAAGGTTATTCAGGAAGCAGAACCTTTTGTAAGAAAAGGTAAATCCTTGTTTGCTAAACATGTTTTTGAAGCTGATCAAGGAATTTCTGCAAAGGAAGAAGTGATTTTAATAAATGAACAAGGAAACTTCATTGGTATAGGAACATCTAAATTATCCGCAGAATTAATGCTTGAGATGCAAAGTGGAGTTGCTGTTGATACTAGAAAAGGAGTTGGAGAGGAGAAGTAACTTACTTCTTGGATTTAAGTCTCATAATTGCTCCAGCTAAATCTCCCTTTTCCTCTTCTATCGCATTTCTAGCTTCTTCTTCTGATACACCAGCTTGATTCATTATTAGCTTTACATCGTCTTCAGAAATATCGACTGCTGCTACTTCAACACCAGTACTCCCTTTCTCCCTTTCTATTCCTGAACCTACTACTTGATAGATTTCTCCACCAAGAAATATTTTACTCACTTGTGGAGAAGGAATAACTATGTCTTTATCTTCAAGTCTGATAATTACTTCTTCTACACCTTCTAACTCTTCAGTTTTCATTTGTCCCCTTATTCTTTTCATTTCTCTGGGACTCATGGGTCTTTTTGGACTTGCCATTTTAATTTACCTGTTTTTTTCTTCTTAATTTTTTTCTTTTTCACTAATGTCTCCTATCATTCCTTCTTTTGGAGCTCGTTTTTTTAGGAAATTCCATCCTATCCATACCATCAAGATCAAGAA
>JAEOTG010000104.1 GCA_016839985.1 Candidatus Heimdallarchaeota archaeon
AAAGCTATAATAAATATTCTTCAATTAGCTCATAATAAAAAACCTTCTGTTAGGAGTTTGACTAATTTAGTAAAGAAATTAAATTCATGTCAAATAACTGGCATAGAGCATATTTTCAGAAATTTTCCTGATGAACTTGTGGAGATTATGGGAGATTTACCCATCAAAGATGTTGAGAGAATTCTTGAAATATATTCAACATTAAACATTTTGCTAAGTAGATCAGAATATGAAAAAGAATTTGAAGAAAGTTTAGGATAATATCAAGAAAAACCACATTATTTCAACTACTTTATAAGTACTTAAAAGAAATTTTCAGAGACAAAGATGGATTATTACAAAGTTCATAACAATGTTCTTACTTTTACTTCTGTTGAAAGGTCAGCTAATCTTACCATATATAATCTTTCTTCATATTTGATTCTTATAGATGCAGGAGGGAGAATTGCAGACATGAAAAAATGGAGAAAAGAAGTTGAAAAAATCTTTGAAAAGAAAATTAAGAAAGTAATCTTAACTCATTTTCATTCTGATCACACTAACAGTTTACCTGTTTTTGTTGATTGTGAAATCATAGCTAGTAATCAACTCGTAGATAATCTCAAACAGGTTAATCGCAAAACCCAAGATGAGCACATTTTAGCTTTACCAGATACAGCATTCGATGAATCATTATTAATAAAAGAAGAAAAAACTGAACTTTTAATCAAACATACTGGGGGACATACTAGTGGTTCCAGTTATATTTATTGTCCAAACTACAAGGTAATAAATGTAGGAGATAATTTTTTTGCTAATTCTTACACTTGGGGAGGAGCAAAAGGAGCAGATCCTGAGAGTTGGATCTTAGCGTTGAAAGAATATCTTTCTTTAGAGGTAGACCATATTATTCCAGGTCATGGTCCGGTTTGTGGAAAACCAGAATTAGAAAAGTGGTTGAAATACATCATAGAAGTTAAAGAAGTCATTTTAAGAGAGATTAAAAAGGAAAAAATAAAAGATGATGTTTTAGAAGAAGCTGATAGAGTTATTTATGATGTTCCCACTCAACCTTTCAGTAAAAAATCTACTTTAGTTTCGTGGTATAACCATTGGAAAAAACAAAATCTTTCAAGTTAATTAAGAAAGTCAATAAATCTCTCTTTTTTTTCTTTCTTGAAATTCACGAATACATAAATTTTATCAATAACTTGTATTTAGTAAAATTGGTTCCATGTCATCAAAAAAAGACTACAAAACTAGAAAATTTTCTACTACTCGCAAAATTCTTTCAGATTATTATCATGTAGCTGCAAATATGCATCGAATACAAGGACTATTAGAGATGGATATTACAAAAGCTGAGAAAAGAATTGCAGAATTAAAAGAAAAGGAAAATTATCAAGTCTCACATACAGGATGGGTTGCAGCTTGTATTGCTAAAGCTGTTTCTGAAGATAAAAGGTTTAATTCCTTCAGAAAAGGAAAAAGTAAGATCATTGTTTTTGATAATGTAGACATAAGCATGATGATAGAAATTAAAACAAAAGAAGGAAAAAGAGTTCCCTTCAATTATGTTATAAGAAAAGCTGAACAGAAAAGTGTTAAAGAGATTACAGATGGGATAAGAGCTATACAAAAGAAGAAAATAGAGGAATCAGAACAACTTACTAGAGACAGCTCGAGTTTTACATCCTTGTATATGTTAGCTCCTAAATTTATCAGAAGATTTGTAATAAAGAAATTACTTTCTAATCCGTTTTATATCAAGAAAACAATTGGAACAGTAGGAATGACTTCATTAGGAGAATATGTAAAAGAGTTGAGTGGTTATGCTATCCCTTTTGGAGATAAGACATTAAATGTTGCTTTAGGTGGGATGAAAGAAGTTGTACAAATTGTTGATGGAAAAACTAAAAACACAAAGATTCTTTATATAACTTTCAAAGTTAATCACAATATTGTAGATGGTGCGCCTATGGCTAGATTCATTACAAGAGTTGGGGAATTACTGAAAAATGCACATGGTTTAGATGATATAAATAAAATTTAATCTGGAATAATTTCCTTTTCCAATCTTCTACTACAATTAAAACAATAATCATCTTCTGGGAAATTAGTTGAACTACAATTAGAACAGATAATAATGCCTTCTTGAGGAGTGTCTGAAGGTTTGAAACCTTTCTTCATTTCTTCTTCTGTTATGTAAGAATAATCTGGTTTTTCTATTACATCTTTCTCCTTCTTTTTTTTCTTCTTTTTTGATTTTGTTTTTTTTGGCATCTAGGTAAAATGGAATATTCAAAGTAATAAATATCTCTATTTATTTGAAAGACAAACATTATTGCTCATAAGCACTTGTATTTTTCTTCAAAAAGTCAATTACATGAGGAATGACCTTATCTTTTTGAATTATTGCTTCAGGATGATTAAGACCTTTAAGAGTAAAAGTAGTACAATTAGGGATGAGTTTTGAAAACTCTTCAACATGTGGATAACAGCTTTTATCTTTATCACCAACAAAAGTCAAAACAGGGAATTCTAGCTTAGGCAATATTTCTTCAACATTAAGTTGTTCCAAGTCAAAATCTTTGTTTTCTACTGGTCCTTCTTTCAAAAACTCTAACCTTAAGAAAGGATTAGATGTAAAGTTAGTGACTACTCTACTTCCTCCAGCAATAAATGTTCTTAGTCTCTCAGGATAGTATTTGGCTACTAACCACCCTACAAGCCCACCAAGAGAATATCCAAAGAAATGTACTTTATCAATATCTAAAGAATCTAGTAGTGCAATAACATCTTCTACCATTTTCTTAAAACCGTATTTTTTCAAATCTCTGGGTTTGTCACTTTGTCCATGTCCTCTCGGATCAATAAGGATCAACTTAAAATTCTTTTTCAATTCATCTGTATAGCTTAATTCAATCCAAGCTTCCTTTGTTGAATTTAAACCAGTGTGTAGTAATAAATATTCACCTTCACATTCATCAATTATTTCGTAACAGATCTTAATACAATTGTTATTAATATAAGGCATATTTCTTTCAATTTTAGAACCCTTAAAATTCTTTTGGAAAAAAATATAGTCTACTTCTTTCTTTTTCTAAAGAAGTAGTGTAAGCAACTAATTATTATTACTCCAATAATTGATAAACTAATACCTATAGTAACACCTATTGTTTCTTCCTTAATCAAGAAGTGGTAATATCCTATGTATTCATTTCCTATTTTAATCTCATAACTATTATTGATAAGATCATAGGGTAAATCGAATACTGAATCTATTGTTTTAACTTCAGCTGCCAATATTTGTTTACCAACTGAGAGAAATGTTCCTTCTTTTGTAAGAACGTTCACCGTGTCTATAGTTCTAATTCTAGGACTAAGATTGGTGCATTTAAAAGAGAGAAATAT
>JAEOTG010000105.1 GCA_016839985.1 Candidatus Heimdallarchaeota archaeon
AGAAATTGATCCTTCAGCTCCTGAAGAAGGAAAATCAGCAGAATTATTTGGTGAAGCAGTAAGTGGTGATAAAGCGGAATTGCTAAAGGCACTAAAGAAACTTGAAGATTTATAAAAAGTATTACAACAGTAACTTTCAAATATAGTTCACAAAGATTTGCTTAATGGCTATTGTAATTCCACCTATTGTTATTTACTTAATCGCTTTTTTTGTTCCATTATTCCTTACATTTCTAGGATTACCTTTTCATATAAGATATATGCTTAAGAAAGAAATTTATGGAGTTGACGTTCATAAAAAAGACAAACCAAAGGTAGCAGAAATAGGTGGAATTATAATTCTTATATCTGTAATTCTAACAAGTATAATAGCAATTATTTTGATTAATGATTCAACTTCCAGATTAGCAATTGGAATATTTTGCTTAACTATTATAATAGCTGGAATAATAGGATTAGTTGATGATTTCAAGAGACTTAGTGCGATCTTAAAACCAGCATTATTACTACTAGCGTCAATACCAATCATTGCTTCGAGTATGTATACTCCAGAACCATATCTTCCATTTGTTGGTAAAACAAGATTAACTATTGCTTACATTATCTTACTCCCTTTTGTTATTGCTATTCCATCAAATGCTGTAAACATGTTGGATGTTTTTAATGGTTCAATGGCAACAACTACAATTATAGTTCTAATAGCTACTTTAATTGCGAACATTATTATTTTTGGATTTAGTTTTAATACACTTGATTTAACGAATATTTTTATTTTAATGATGATTGCGACTTTGATTGCTTTTTGGGCATTTAACCGATACCCAGCGAGAGTTTTTAGTGGCGATACAGGAAGTTTAACTGTTGGGGCTGCACTAGGTGCAATTGCAGTTTTAGGAAGACTCGAAGTAGTTGTGATTATTGCAATGATTCCCTTCATAATGAATGCTTTTGGTATTATAGGTAGCGTTAGAGGTTTGTTCGAAAGAAAAGATATGGCTAGACCTACACAAATGACTAAAGATTGGAAAATAGAATCAACGGATAATCCTAAGGCTCCAATTACACTAGTAGGTTTAGTGATTCAAAAAGGCCCCCTTCATGAAAAGGATGTTGTAAAAAGTTTCAATATCTTAACATTTGTAAGTGGGATTTTTGCTATAATAGCAGCAGTATTAATTAAGCTGGTGATGTGATGAAAGGCTACAAAACAAAAATCTTAGGTTTGAAAAAATATTACCAACTTACTCCTAGATTAGCAAAAATAATTGCATTAGAATCTTTTGTTTTTGCAACTTTTATAGGCATATGTGCGTTAATTAATGCAGTCATTGTAGAAATACCTAATGACTCTATACCAGTTATTATAGCATCCTTAAAAGTCGGAATCAGCCTTCTTCTTATAGGCATATGGTTATTTATCTGGTATTATATAACAAAAAGATTAATGAGAATCAAAAAAGCAGCTGATGAAGAAAATTAAACTAAATTCAGAAAACATTAGGATTGTTCTTCTAAAAGATACAATCTTTTCTTTAGAGAATAAAATTTCTTAGCAAATTCTATACTTGACACTTCATAATCTTCAAATTGTTGTTCAATTGCAAATAGTTGATTTTCAACATTTAAGATCTCTTCTTCAATATGTTTTTGTTTTTCTTTTTCTAAAGTTTTTGTTGTTATTTGTTTGGATTGTTTTGCTTTTATTTCATCTAATTCTTTTCTTTTCTGCTTAAGTATGACCTCTAATTGTTCTTGTTGGGCAATTAGTGGGTTGAGTTGAATTTGATGGTCAACTTCCTTTGGAGTTTCTTTAATTCTTCTTACAGGCACTTTTGAGAAAAGTCTTATTATTTCTACCATAACTTGGAAGAGATGGTAGCTATCTCTCCATCTTGCTAACATTCTCATTTCTAGAATCTTGTCATGTGTTAGATTTGGATGAGTTATCGGTGTTACAACTTCTACAACAGGAGGAACATTTGGAAAATTATCAGGTAAAAATATTTCTATTTCTAAGGGGATATCACCTTCATCTGATATCGCAGGTACAAAACCTCTCCATTTTTTAAGATCCCCATCTATAGGTTCAAAAGCATATGCTCTTTCCATCACAAGACTATATTCTTTTGCTAAAATGCTATCTGGGATAGGCATAAATATTCAACACCTTTTCGTGTTAGTATTTCACAAGGCTCTATTTATAGCTTCGCTTTCAAATGAATAAGATGAGCATCTCTAGATTTTTATACTAACTTTTTTGTTTCTTCATTATGACAAGAGTTGCGGTTATAGAACAGGATAAATGCAGACCTGACAAATGTGGTAAACTTTGCTTCAAAGTTTGTCCAACTGTAAGAGCAGGTCGTGAAACTATAACCTTTGATCCACCTAGTAATAAAGCTGTAATTCATGAACCGCTCTGTGAAGGAGTAGGGATATGTGTTAAGAAATGTCCTTTCAAATGTATAACAGTTGTTAATTTACCTGAAGAGTTAGATAAAGATGTTACTCACAGATATGGAATTAATTCTTTCAAGCTTCATAGATTACCAATGGCAAAGCTGGGAAAAGTTACAGGACTAGTAGGACAAAATGGCTCAGGAAAATCAACAACATTGAATATATTGCAGGGGAACTTCAAACCAAACCTAGGTAAATATGATAATCCTCCAGAATGGGACGAAATTGTAGAATATTACAGAGGAAAAGAAATTCAAAACTATTTTGAAAAACTTGCTAATGAAGAGCTCAAAACTGTATTGAAACCTCAAAACGTAGACAAATTACCTAGAATTGTTAAAGGAAACGTTTCCAGCCTTATTCAGAAAGTAGATGAGAGAGGATTGAAAGATGAAGTTAAGGAAATCTTTTCCTTAGATAAGGTTTGGGAGAGAGACATTTCTAAATTAAGTGGAGGAGAACTGCAAAGGCTTGCTATTGCAGCAACAATTGTTAGGGATGCTGACGTATTCTTATTCGATGAACCCACTTCATATCTAGATGTACAAGAAAGAGTAAAAATCTCTCAATATCTCAACGATATGAAATCTCCTGAACATACATTGGTCGTGGTAGAACATGACCTAGCAATGCTTGATTACTTAAGTGATCAGATACACATTTTCTATGGTGAAGCAGGTGTTTACGGCATTGTAAGTCATCCTCATTCAGTTAGAGAAGGTGTGAATATATTTCTTGATGGATATATACCATCTGAAAATATGCGTTTTAGAGCTCAACCAATTATATTTAAGAAAATAAGCATGGAAGATAAGATTTCATCTCACAGATTAGCAGTAAGATTTAGTGATATGACAAAGAAATTTGATTCTTTTGAATTATCAGTCAAAGGAGGAGAACTCTTTAAAGGTGAGGTTGTTGGAATTATAGGTCCTAATGGAATCGGAAAAACGACTTTTGTTAAAATGCTAGCTGGAGTTCTAGAACCTACCACAATGGTAGAACCAATAGAACTCTTAGTAAGTATCAAAGATAAGGATGAAACTGAAGCAATCAAAGAAGTCGAAGAAGAAGCTGAAAAGAAAATTGAAGAAAACCTAATTGTCAGTCATAAACCTCAATATTTGTATACAGAATCTGAACAAACTGTCGAAGATTATTTACGAGAAATAAATCCTGTAATGTTAACGAGTGGTTGGCATAAATCTGAAATTATAGAACCATTGAAATTTTCTAAGTTACTTAATTCAAGTTTATGTGATCTTTCAGGGGGAGAATTACAAAAAGTTTCTATTGCTGCTTGCTTAGGAAGAAAAGCTCACCTTTACCTTTTAGATGAACCTTCAGCATATATTTCATCAGAGGATAGAGTTAATGTTGCAAAGGTTATTCAAAGAGTAGTCAACTTTTATGAAATGCCAGCAATAGTAGTTGAACATGATGTTATGATGCTTAATTTCACATCAGATAGACTAATAATTTTTGACGGAAATCCTAGTGTAAAGGGCTATAGCAGTAGAATTGGTTCATTACAATATGGGATGAATGAATTCCTTCGTAAAATGGAAATTACCTTTAGACAAGATCCAAGAACATTCCGTCCTAGAGTTAATAAAAAAGATTCCCAGTTAGACAAAAAACAGAGGGCAGAAGGAAAATATTTCATAGTTGCCTAATCTTTTAAATTTTTGAACCAATCTGGTAACTTAATATCAGACATTTTTACACTATCGCCTGGTAAATATGGTTTAATATCTAAAACTGGAGTACCATCAATCGCATCAATTCGATCAATATATAATCTATTATTCTTGACTTCCAGAAGTTTTACTTTAGTTAATCCGATTGGATTAGGTCTAGCTGGGCTACGAGAAGAGAAAACACCTGTTTCTACAGGTTTTTCTAATTTAGGAGGAGAAGCTAACAAATTTGATCTATCTGTTGGATTATCTCTCATAGAAATCCACCACAAAATAAAAATGTGGCTGAATTTTTCTATATGTCTCAAACCTGATATATATGGTTGATAGATTTCAATACAACAAGATTCTTTTTCGATTTTGACTTCTCCAATTTGATGAATTCCAAAAGATGACATAATAATCAATTAGTAACCGAATTTCATAATTTTTGAACTTTTCTTTATATCTGAATTTATTTTTTTCACTTGCTTTTCACTATAAAATCGTCTAAAGTCTTTTTCTCTTTTGGTTTCTCAACAGTCTTTTCATAAAAATCTTTTTCGATTTTCATATTAGCTTTTTCCATTGCATACTTAGGAATAAACTTACGGAACAGACGGGTGTTTGAACGTTGTTCCAAGAATTGAGTTTCATAATATTTTTCCCATAGAAAATCTCCTTCCTCTAGAAAAAGATCTCCGGATATACGCAAATCACAAAATCTACCGATAAAATCCCTTATATTCTTTATAACTTCCTCAGAATCACCATCAAATTTAGGAAAAGCAGGTAAGTCCTTTCTTAAAGTTGCTAAGAAGTGTCTTTCTTGAGTTAAGAGAAGTATTACGAATCCTTTAAATCGTTTTGAGAGAGATTTAACAATCAAAGAACCAGTATTATGATCAATTCTACATCGACCAACTAGTAACAACTCTGGATAAGGTTTTAGTCTTGTATATGCTGAAAGTAAGTGTATTTCTCTTAACACAGCTCTAGCCCTTTTCTTAATTAAAGAACCAAATTCTGAACAACCAGTTGTAATTTCATGTGGATTCTTCTCTAGCAAATCGCTTGCTTTTTTCATGAATTCATCTGATGAATCTCTGTGATAATAAGCTGCACGAACATATTCTGTTCCAGATGAATCACATATAAACGACATCTAAATCACTTCTGCCAGAATTTTTCCATAGTTAATTGAGTCTTGCTTCCTATCATTAAAAAAGGTAAAGCTCTCTTAAGAACAACTCCTAAAGATTTGAGTTGTTCAGCTTTAGTTATTTTCACACTCTGTTTTTGGAGTTTGATTATTCTTGTTGCTGAAAGATGTCCAATTCCAGGAACTCTCATTAATTCTCTATAGTTAGCAATATTAACATCAAGAGGGAACAATTCATTGTTATTTCTCGCTAGAGATATTTTGGGATCTTCTCTAAGAGGTATGAACCCTTCGTCATTTAGGATAGTGAAAAGCTCCTTTGGAGAAAATTTGTAAATTCGTCTCAACCAATCTACCTGAT
>JAEOTG010000106.1 GCA_016839985.1 Candidatus Heimdallarchaeota archaeon
AGATGTTATTTCAGGTAAATTATTTATGATATTTTCCACTTTATCCCTTAATTACTACTTAATAGTAACAATATTTAAGGATTTCTATTAAATAGAAAATAAATCTTATGCAGTCAATGAGGGAAAAATATTCAAGAGAGAGAAACATATAATAAACATGAAAGTGGTCAGGATAATATCATCGGAATTACAGACGAACTCTTACCTGATTTTATCAAAAAAACCGGCTCTGATTGATACTGGAACTAATACAGAAAAAATTTTAGAAAATATTCAACAAAATTTAAAATCAAAAAAGCTTCATTACATTATACTCACTCATTTTCATTACGATCATACTCAAGTTACTAAAGAAATAAAAAAAGAAATTTCTGGAAGAGTTTTAATTCATGAATTGGATGCTGACTATCTTGATTTAAAAATAAGTAAAAAATTAAAACATAATGAAATTCTAGATTTGGATGACGTAAAATTAAAAGTTATTCATACCCCTGGACATAGTCCTGGTAGTATCTGCTTGTATGAACCAATATCAAATAGTTTATTCTCTGGTGATACTGTTTTTCCACATGGAAGTTTTGGTAGAACCGATCTTTCAGGTGGTGATATTAACCAGATAGTCAAATCTTTAGAAAGTTTGACTCGATTCAATGTAAAAGCACTATATCCAGGACATGGTGAAGTAACAAAAGATAATGTTAAGGAACAAATAAAAGAATCTTTAGAAATAGCTAAACTATATCTTAAAACTTATACCTCTCAGGCCCAACCTCAGTGAAAATCATAGCTACTTTTGCTTCTTTTCCATCATCTAATTCTTTATCATAGAAATCTTTGTTAACAAAAACTGACTCTATTTCTCTCATTATTCTTATCCTTTCTCTATCTTTTTCCTGATAATCTTTCCTAGAATAAAAAGGCGTATTTCTGATCAATGCTCTCAAAGCCAATACAACTAAGAAAGTTATTTGTCTATCACTCCAGTTGGAACTTGACGAACCTTGTTGAACATAAATAAGACTTTCATACCTAATCTTCCCGGGTAACCACATTGATTCAGGAGCACTCAATCCTTTTGTAAATCTTATAACAGCATTTACAGTAGGCCAATCTTTGAATGATTCTCGTTTTTTTTCAGCATATTCACGATTAAAATTAATGAAAATGTAAGAACCAAATTGATTATTTTTTGTTAAATCTTCTAATTCTTTTAAATGATCTCTTAAATCTTCTTTAAAACCGTCAGGATTAATTGGTTGATCTAATTTTCCTACAAATTTTAATTTTATGTTTTTTTTCATGGCAAATTGTTTCCATACTGGAACTACTCCTAATAATGCAGCATAAATATTTGGATAGTTACCTCGAACTCTATGAAAATCTTCAAACACATTGACATAACAATCTTTACAACCAACAATCTTAGAAATTTCAACAAACCTTGCAGAGAATTGTGCTCCGTCCATGTACGCCTCTTTCTGAGATAGATTAGTAGAAGTTCTAGTACCATCAGTCATCAAATACGTCACTAATCTAGGAATATGTTTTTCCCAATCCTTAATATCTAATTTTTCACAAAATTCTCTGAATATGTTTTTTATCTTTTCTTCTTGCATTTTCTCACTTAAAATATTCTTTTAATACTTTTATTTCTACGGACTTTCTTAATTAACCGTTTAACAGGATTCATTAGCTTACCTTCAACTCTTGTTTCCCTTTTTAGTATAGCCTTTTTAAAATCCTCTAAACTATTGACATCAGCTATTGTATAAGCGTTTCCTACTTCACCTTCAGTATGAGCATCACTACCTGCTATTATTCCTAATTTATGTTTTTTAGCGAGTACCAATGCCTTATTATTAAAAGAATTTGAGATCATTCTCGCATTGAATATTTCTATAGCATCAACCTTTTTTGCTAACTTGTTAATCGCATTAATATGAGTCTTATATGGATCAAATGGATGTGAAATACAAGCTATCGCATTTTGTTGTCTGATATTATCAATGACTTCATCTAGATCATTGCTTTTTATCTCTTCATTCAAAAACAAGGCCATGATTTCATATGATCCAAAAGAATCTTTAATCTTAATTTCTTCACCAAGAACTACCTTAATCCCATATTTTTTCCCCATCTGAAGCATTTCTTTCCATCCGTTAGAATTATTATGATCTGTTATAGCTACTCCATCCAACCCTTTTTTCTTAGCTATTTGTATAATCTTATACGGTTCAGAATCAGAGTCAGAAGAATATTTTGAATGTATGTGCAAATCAATTTTCATTTATTTACCCCATGTTGGAAAACGAAAATTACTCTTTGAATGAAAGTTATGATTGATAGGATTGCTACAACTGCTAAAACATAAGTTGTGTAAACAGGTTTCGCATAATACAAAATCATACCTACTCCAATGAAAATCAATCTCTCTGTCCTCTCTAATACTCCAGGCATCCAATTTAGTATTCTGTCACTAACTAAAACCTTTTTTTGACTGGCGTATGCCCTTGAATAACTAGTTAATGCAGAACCAAAGAATAAGGTTAGTATTATCCAAATGTGTGAAGGAATCCATGTATCAAAGATAATGAAACCTGGTATATCAAAAATCAATAATCCAATTAGCAGAAAAGCCTCTACTAATCTGTCAATAATACCATCTAAATATCCACCTAATCTTGTTGTGGTTCTAGTTGTTCTTGCAACTGCTCCATCAACAGCATCAAGAAAACCAGATAAAAGAAATAAAACAACTCCTAGCAACATATTTTTGTAATAAGCTAATCCAACAAAACCAACAATAGCTAAAATGATTGATAAAAATGTCCAGATATTTGGGGATATAGGAATCCTAGAAAAAGTATGACCTATCTTCCTGCTGATTCTGTCAGTAAAATCAGGGTATTTTGACTTTAACATCTAATTTATTAAAGATTGATATGAAGTTAAACTTTTCGGTAATTATGAAAAGGATCCAGTTTTTTTATGAACCAATGTTCCAAAGCCATGCTAGGATCGTATTTTGTTGGATCAAAATCATGATCTTCCCTACCATCAACATCATGTGAAAGTAGTACATATTCTATTATTCTGGATGAATAATGCTGTGCTGTACCATATTTTTTAAAAAGTTCTTGAGCAGATTCATGTATTGCAGCATATCCCATTTGATAATAAAATTCACCCTCTCCTTCTTTTTCCCATTTTTCAAAGTCAAAACCATTCCATTCGAATGAACCATCAGAAAAAGCTTTGAAATGGATTTTTCCATGATCTAGATAACCAACATTAACTAAATATTCAGCGAGAAATTCTAAATCTTCAATTAAATGTGAAATATCTAGTAAATGTACATATCCATGTGATGGAAATTTTTTTGTTAATTTAATATGGTTATAAACATCATGTCCTATTTCTCTAGTGATTTCATCTCTTAT
>JAEOTG010000107.1 GCA_016839985.1 Candidatus Heimdallarchaeota archaeon
CAAAATCTAACGAAGACTGTTTCTCAAATTCCAATAATTCTTGAAGAAACTACTGATAATATCTTAATTGATGAACTACTCTTTTATCACATAATCAAATATCCTCAGTTGAGATGGTCTGATATATACAAATTTATCATGCAAGGAACTTGTGGTTGGGGGCATCTCAGTAAAATAGGTGATGAGAATCATTTGCTGAATTTTCTACAGAAAGAAATGTCTGAAGCTGAAGAACCATTTAAGGGAGAGGAGCTTTTTGAGTTACTAGAAAAAGAAACAAAACTTACAAGAGTTAATCTAAGAGTCTGGAAAAAAGTTGAAGGAAATAATCACAAGTCACTTTGGGAACTAATGAAAAGTAACAAAATTGATTCAGCTAATTCTTTAAAATTATTCATAAAAAGATGGAAACAGTTGATATCATGGTTTGACGATAAATCAATAAGCTGTTCTCAGGAATATGAAGAAACTGTGAAAGAATGGTTATATCTAATTCTAAAAATAGCTGAAAGTTCTAAAGATTCTACTGATCTTCCTTTAGTATCTCATTCAGAAAACTATAGAGAGACGTATAAACCCAAATACAGAGTTGTTTAAGAACTAAATTAAAAAAGAAAAGGAATAATAGCTTTTCTTTCTTTTGGATAATCTGGAAATTCATCTAGATACCATTTGTGATGTGACCTTGCTCTTGGAAGTAAATTAGCAATTGTCCAGAATATGAAGAGTAAACCAGCCCAATTCCAAACCATTATTCCCCACCCTATCCAAATTATAATTTCTCCCAAATAATTTGGACTTGATACAAACTTAAACAATCCACCAAAGGGGATGTTGTATCCTGGTTTTTCTCCAGGTTTTCTTAATTCTCTAAGAACTAAATCCGAGTGTCTGTTAATTATATACCCAATAATGAAGAAAATCACACCTATGATAAATCGAGAATCTGTTAACCATGATGTTGAATAAGCTTCAGAATTTGCAAAGTGGTAAATCCACCTTGCTTGAAGGTAGGTGTTTGATGTTTGGAAGATTAATCCGAAGAACATTATCAGAACTGGCATTCTTTTATTTGTTCTAAGAAAGAATGGAAAAATTAAATCTCTTTGAACATAATGAGCTAACCATAAAACAAGAAGAACTATTGGAACTAATTCTGCTTTCCTGTCACTAATTGCAAAAAGAACAACAAAAATTACTATGGCAGGAAATTCCATTATCACCCAACCCCATTTACTGGAAATGGTATATCCCCAGCCTTTCCTATGGTGACGTCCATAAGGAGCTGATATGAAGAACAGGAGAATAAGAATAGCTGATGCAACAACTGCAGAGAATATCAGCAAACCATAATAGAACATCAATTCGTCCATTGGGGTGTTTTGTAACTAGGTTATTTAAAATCTTTCCCTAGTCTCTGCAAGAAATAAACAAGATTAATATATTATTAGTAATGCTTCAAAACGAGTACTTTAGATTGTATCATTGGTTGAGAATGATGAATGAAGAAGATTATTCTAAAAATTCCGCAAAGCTTTTCTGGAATGTTCAGTTCATTTATGAGTTGGTATTAGCAAAAATGGAATTAGATAGTTCAAATGTTAAATACACCATAAATTCTAATCTTCGTTCATTTGATATTAAACACATACAAGATGTAGAATTCTTAAGAAATAGAACAGCTTATTTTGAGGAAATAAATGGTTTACCCACTTTATACAATGAGATTACAAAGAAGAATGTTACTAGATCTATAAACCAATATTTGACACATTGGTTTTATCCATATAAAGGAAAATTTCATCCCCAGATGATACGAGCATTACTAAATATTATGAGAATAAAAAAAGGTGAAACAGTTTTAGATCCTTTTGTTGGTTCAGGAACATTAGCTTTGGAAGCTCAGTTGATGGGAATAAATACAATTGGAATAGATATTTCAGAAGTATGCTCCTTAATTTCTAGAGTAAAAACACAATCTCTCAAATGGTTAGCTGATATTCAAAAGGAATACAAAAGTCTAACTGAATCAATTGAGAAATTTGCAGAAAAATCAGAAGATAAGATTATTGAGGAAATTTCTAAACTAGTTGATACTATCAAAATTCAAGAATTAAGAAATTTTTTCCTTCTTGCAAAGCTAATTTCTCACAGTGACAAATCCAGAAGAAGTAAAAAATCTTTCAAAAAATCTTTTGAGACTAATATTAAGAGAATGATTGAATCTTTAGAAATGTTTGATGAATTACAAAAAACTCATAATTTAATTTTAGGAAATACAGATGTTTCACAAGCAGATGTTAGAAATCTAAAATTACCTGCTAGTTCAATTGACGGAGTAGTAACCTCACCACCTTATTCAATTGCACTTGATTATGTGGAAAATGACAAACATGCACTTTCAGCTTTAGGTTATAATTTAGATACTATTAGGAATGAATTTATTGGTTTAAGAGGGAAAGGAAAAAGCAAAATTGATCTATATAATCAAGACATGAAATTAGCTTATCAAGAAATAGATAGAGTACTAAAAGAAAATAAATATTGTACAATAATAATAGGAAATGCAATTTTGAACAAGAGAGAGATTAAAACAGTTGAATTAACTATTGATATCTTCGAGAATCTAGGATATACTTTAGTTAAAAATGTGGATAAGATAATCTTTGGTTTGTATAATATAATGCAAGCGGAAAAAATTCTTGTTTTTAAGAAAAGTTGAGCTGAAATTAATTTTATTATTTTCTTAATGCATTATATTTTTCAATAATTAACAATGCAAATTGTTCAGGAGTTATTCCTGGAAGATCTATTTCTAGTGAATTGAAAATCTGTTTGATAGATGCAGGGAGTGTTGTTTCATCAACTGATAAACCACATATTTCTTCTTCTAATTTGTGTAAAATGAATGGAGGATTTATTGAGAAATCCCCAGATATTGTAATGTCTTCAAGTTTTTTTTGATCAAAATGAATAAATAACTGAAGTAAACCACCTTCAAACTTCCTCTCAGCATATGTGAAATATGTATCTGATTTTATTTTCTGCTGAAAGAGTTCTTTACCTTCTTTTTCAACATAGTATATCCAATCTTTCTGAGCGTATGAATTTTCAATTTCCTCTATTTTTTCAATTTCTTCATGAAGAAGGGTACCTTCAGTGAGTCTAACATTAATTTCTTCCTCAAAAAACTCTATGAATTTTTCTACAACTTCTTCTTTCTTAGGAACATTTTCAAGGAACAAACTGAAACTCCCCATTCTCTCTTCTAAAGATTTAGCTATTTTATCTCGGAATTTCTCATTTGGGACTTTAAGTATTTTAGACATCATTTTTGATGGAAAACTAAAAATAAAATTCCCAACTAAAACCTTCGAATCTTCAAAAGATACTGCTCCATTTCCACTTATCTTTCTCCCATTAGCTACAATATCATTTATTGGTGTATATTGAGCTGGTATATTGAAAAATTGGTATGTTTTAATTACTGGAGTTAAAAAGAATTTATAAAATTCTTCAAGGCTCTTAGGATGATCTTTTTCTTTACAAATGATTTGATAAAATACTTGATCTTGATCCAAATAGACAGAACCTCCTCCACAAGATCTACGTAAAAAGGGAATATTCTTTTTCTCGAGATAATTTGTTTCTATAACCAATTCTACAATCTGATGAAGTCCAATGCATACAAATGGTTTATTGGGCCAATTAATAATTAGAGTGTTAGGAGTAGATAGTTTATCTTGTATAAGAGCTAACGCATGATAGATAGATTGGGTTCTTTGCCAGGGAATTTCCGCAAGATTCAATAATCTCCATTCTTTCATGAAAAAACTCCTAAGATTGATTCTTTATATTAATCTACAGTAAACCAACCCGATTCATCTGTTAAGAAGAAGTATACTTTACCAAGGTTGTCAAGAATTAGAAGTCTGACAAAACTAGTTTGTAATGGTGTATTGTTGATTTCTATTTCAGCATAAAATTGTACAGTTACAAGATATTCCAAACTTCCAGCATATGTGGAATACACATCATGTATTGTGTGATTAACATCAGGATAGGAAGTTTCAGAAAAATGATATGCTTGATAAACAGCTGGAGTAAACGCATAGAATAAGAAAGTTCCGTTTTCATATTGATTATATAATTCTGCATATTTGGTCTGAATGTCCTCTTTTGTTGGTAAATTTGTTATATTCATTTCAACAATAAAGAGATGAACTTTTTTGCTAAATCCTCCATAATCCGTCAAACTAACATTTTGCATAAATAATTCTTCATTAAGTAAAAGTTCTGTTAAGTTATTAATTTCATACAAATATTCTGTAGCTATAAGTGAATCCCAATAATCTTCAGAATCACCAGTAATTTTTGTTGTTTCACTTAGATACAAGGCACTTGATGGATCCCCATCGATTGTGTTCAAAATAATCGAACTATTAAATTGATCAATTCCAGGAGGAGTAGTGCTGAATGAAATAAGGATTATTGGTAATCCTAACAAACAGAATCCAAAAAGAATTACAAATGCGTTATATGCTGTATTAGACATATTTAGTTATTTGTAAGCTAATTATAAAAAACTATTCTTTTATTCTGAAAAATAAAGAAAAGGAAAGGAGAAATGTATTATTTTGGTTTCTTAGTTTTTGATATGAAATAGTAAGATGGAAGAACCACTGCAAAACAACCTACAGTTGCTAAAGCAAAATAAGTACCAAGATTATCATAAAAAGTGAACCCACCCATATAGTGGTCTGTCCAAATTTTACCATCTTTTGAAAAACTGAACGCTATATTTGGCCAACCACCACCATATCTATGTCCTTCACTTACTTCAAACGAAACAAAAATGTAGTCTTCATAAATTGTGATACTTGGTTCCATTCTATAAAAACCATCGGAAACTGCTTTACTTACATTAAAGTATTGTGTAGGATTACTTGTTATTTCCTCAAAAACCGCAGCCCAAAGGAAAAATTCTTCAAAAATGATATCTTGATCTAAATCGTATATATCTATTAACACATCTTGAGCTACAAGCACATAAGATTCTTTAAAATCCCAATATGTTAAGCACGGATGATAAAGTGTTATGGTTACTTCTGCTTCATTTCTCACATGGGGAGGATCTACATAATTAGTTGCACCTGTAAAAAATGTAAAGTCAAGAGTATTAACTCGCACAATTTTAACTTGATCACGCATTAAATCAGTCATAGTACAATATAATTGATTTGCAGTATCATCAAAATAGAATTCGAAATCTGTTCCATAGAAATTTGGATCAAAAAAATCAAATGTGTTTATGATTTGAAAGTTACTAGGATTTATTGTTAAAATTGTTGTTGATTCTATAAAGGTTGGAGCTCTTTCATAACTAAAAGCAAGAACTAACTGATTAGTAGGAGTATGAGAAGCATCAAACCAGAGATAATTTAAAAATTGTGCCGAGGTGTTATAAATCCATATTAAATCAGACCATGTTATTCCATTATTTTCGGAGTATGAAATGAAGAATGTTAAATTCCCATTATCGACTTGTTCTGCAGCCATAAAAACATAAGCAATTTCATTTAAGTAAACCAATGCTGTTTGATTTATTAGATGAGTAGCTTCATGACCATCAGAAACATAGTTTAGTGGATATTCAATATCGTAATTAGTTATGAGAGAATCATTTGATTCAATGGTTTGAAATTCTGTAGGTGTGTTTACACATCTTCTTGATCTAAAATCTTCTGAGATTATTCTATCATTTGATATTGTTGCATCTCTATAGACTAGAAGATACTCGTCATTAGTTGCTGAAGTTAAATGTCCTTTGGTACTAGAATGGAAAACTACACCTTGGGAAGTATAGGGTACCATTGATATTACTACAAAACACAAAAAGAATGTTATAACTAATTTCTTCATTATTTTCATTCAGGAGACTCCTAAATTATTCTCTTTGCTCAACTTGGCTGAAGAATATATAAATTTTGTCAAAAAAAAGCAATTTTATATAAAAAATTAAGATAAGGCTAGAGTACTACGAATCTGCCTTAATTCTATCATTGGGTCTCCATTAAAATCATAATCTGTAGTTGAAATATCAAAAAGAATTAAGAAATCATTATGTGATAAAGCTAATAGTTCAAAAATTCCTTTCAGTCGATCTTTTTTATTTTCCCAATTTCCAGTGAGGAAGTGAGCTTCATATCCATTCAAATTAGTTATTGTGTAATCTTTCACTCTTATGATATCTCCCATATAATACTTGAAAACTAACCTTGCTCTTAAGTCTGCTAAATAATCCAATGTTAGAGAATTCTCTAAATAAGGTTGCCAGTATATGAAAAACATCCTAGTTGGCTTTAACCTAATAAATGGAACAAAACTTGTATAATCTAGACCTTTCAATAAATGCGCATAATAACTAGATGGAAAAGTAAGAGTACCTATTAAATCTATATTTGTAACTTTCCTTTTATTGGTAAGATCTAAATCAATACTTATCATTATGATAAAAATTCTTCAAACACTGATATAGCTTACTAATTCACTAAAAAAGATTAATAAGTGCTTAAGAAGAAAAGTGCTTTTTTTCCAATCAGATAAAATAGATTTACCTGTTTTTTTTCTTAAAAAATGGATTTTTGTAACGTTTTAACAGGAGTGCATTTGTTACTACTGAGACCGATGACATAGCCATTGCTAGTCCAGCTAACTCAGCAGGTAACAGAAAACCAAATGGTATGAATAAAATTCCTGCAGCTATAGGAATACCCAAAGTATTGTAAATGAGAGCCCAGAAAAGACCAGATTTCACTTTTCGAATGGTTTTTTTACTTAAATCTATGGAGGTTATAACATCTTTTAGATCATCTTTTACTAGCACAATATCTCCAGCTTCAATTGCAATATCAGTACCAGAACCAATTGCAATTCCAACATCAGCTTTAGCTAAAGCAGGACTATCATTTATACCATCACCAACAAAGATTACCTTAAGATTCTGATCTTGGTATTTGGAAACAATTTCAACTTTTTCTTCAGGTAAAACTTCAGCATGAACTTCTTCAATACCAACTTCATTTGCTATAGCTTTAGCAGCTTTATAATTATCTCCACTCACCATAATAACACGCAAGCTCATTTTCTTAAGTTCATCAACAGCTTGTTTTGATGTTGGTTTGATTGTGTCAGCAATTGCAATTACTCCAAGAACTTCTTTTTCTTTTAATAGAATCATGGTTGTTTTACCTTGTGTTTCAAATTCTTCCATTTTTTCTTCTACTTGATTAGAGAGACTGTAATTGTACAAATCAACAATTTTGCGGTTTCCAAAGATATATTTTGAATCATTAATGTTAGCTTCAATTCCTTTGCCTGGAACAGCTTTGAAGTTCTTTATATGTAAGAATTCTGTGTTTTCCTTTTCTGCCTTTTGAATAATAGCTTTTGCAATTGAATGTTCTGATCCTTTTTCTAGAGAAGAAACAATTTGAAGGATATAACTAATAGAGTGTTCACTATGAAAAGGAAATATATCAGTTACTTCAGGAGATCCTTTAGTAATAGTCCCTGTTTTGTCAAGAAGAATTACATCGGTTTTACGAGCTGCTTCAAGAGCATCACCAGATTTAATCAAGATTCCATTCTCTGCTCCTAAGCCGGTTCCAACCATTATAGCTGTAGGAGTAGCTAATCCTAGAGCACAAGGACAGGATATAACTAAAACTGTAATTCCAGTTAAGAAAGCAAATAGAAAAAGTGACATACCATCTGGTAAAAGTGTAGTACTAACTACATTGAAATTAAAAAGCAAAAACCAGATTGTGAAAGTGATTAAGGATATAAGAACAACAATAGGAACAAAGTAAGCTGAAATTTTGTCAGCTAGTTTTTGAATTGGAATTTTTGATGTTTGGGCATCTTCCACCATTTTGATTATTTGGTTAAGAGTTGTATCCTTTCCTATTCTAACAGCTTTCATTTTTACATAACCATTCTCTGCAATAGTTCCACCAATTAGTTCCTGATCCTTATCTTTGAAAATAGAAACACTTTCTCCTGTGATCATAGATTCATTCACATATGTGTCTCCTTCTATGATTATCCCATCAACAGGAATACTTTCTCCAGGTTTTATTAAACAAATATCTTCAATTTGTACATCATCAATTGCTATTTCAATTTCTTCACCATTTCTGATTACAACTGCAGTATCCGGTCGAAGTTCGATGAGTTTCTTGATTGCTTCAGATGTTCTTCCTTTTGTAACTTCTTCTAAGAATTTTCCAAGAAAGATGAAGGTTAATAAAATTGCTGAAGTCTCAAAAAACACTTCTCCATGATATGAAGGAACAAAGTAAGGATAAATTAATGAAAAAAAACTGTAGAGATATGCAGCACTAGTTCCAAGAATAACTAATACATCCATAGATGCACTTTTTTTTCGTAAACTCTTCCAAGCAGCTCTATAGAATGGATAAGCAATGACAAACTGAATTGGAGTTGTAAGAATTAATTGAAGAAAATTAGAAAAAAGCATTCCTTCAAAAATGAAAAAATCTTGTTGCCATTGAGCAAAAACTGGAAACCAAAATCTAAAAGGTCGCATATGTCCCATAGCAAAAATAAAAACAGGTAAAGAGAGAAGTAAACTTGCAAGGAATCTTCTTCTCATATCAATAAGTTGTTTATTTTTCAAAAATGTAAGTTGATCTGTTTCAAAAGAAGCTTTGTAACCTTCAGATTCAACTGCTTTAACTATTTGTTTCTCATTCACTATTTCTGGATCATAAATCAACTGAGCTTTATGACTAATCAGGTTAACTACCGCGGATTCAACTCCTTCCAGAGATGTTAGTGCTTTCTCTATTCTAGTCACACATGCAGCACAATGCATACCTTCAACATTTATATTTTTTTTAGTCGCTTGCTCCAAATTATCATTTCCTCTACATAATAAATATAGAAATGATTTTGTGATACTATTGTGTTTTAGCCTTATATCCTACTTTTTCAACAGCTTCTATTAGTTTCTCAGGAGATGTTTTAGAGGATTTATATTCAATAAATGCAGCATTTTCATCTAAACTTACACTCACTGACTTAACTCCAGATGTTTCTTTAAGTGCTTTAGTTACAGTCATTTCACAATGTGCACAAGTCATTCCTTCAACTGATAATGTGATTTTTTCCATATATATCAAGATAAATATGGATATTTCTTTTAAATATTAAGTGGTTTTACAAAAATATACTAAATAATCATAGCTGAAAAACCAAGAGCAAGAAGCATCATTTTAATTTTTTTGCTTGTAATTTGAAAAGGATTAATTTTAACTTTCACCTGTTTTTCTTCAAAATTGACTTCAGATGTTTCAATACCTGCTGTATACATGAGAGCGAGTTCTATTTTCTCTACACATTTCTTGCAGTGAAGATTTTCAACTTCGTATTCAATTACTAATCTCATAGCTCTCAGAATAACAATTATTTTTACTGCTTTTAAACTAACATATTGGACAAAAAAATCTCCCAATGATTTATGAATTGATTAATTTTTTATTTATTTTTCTCAGAGAACTTTTATGTATTTTTATTTTCTTTCTGTCATATGTTAACAAGCCATTAATTTCTCCTTCAATATCTGTGATTTGAGTATAAACAGCTGCAGCTAAACCTTTGGATTTAAGTTCTTTCAATTTAGTAATTAAATCAACATATTTATTCTTTAATTCTTCTTTAAACTGACATTTTCTATATCCCCACTTGAATTTCATATCCCAAGTGTTTTTCTCCATAAAGAATGCTAAACCTCCAAATTCTCCTAAAACAGCTGCTCTTTCTTCCTCAATTTTTGGTATTTTTGGTCCAGGATATCTGTGAATGTCTTTTATATCACCTAATCCTTTATCCACCCCTCCACTAGCATTATTAATTAATCGAGAAGAATCTAATCTTTTAATGGAATCCACAACTTCTGCTGTTTTAAACTGTCCCCATCCTTCATTAAAAGGAATCCAGCAAATCACAGAAGGTGAGTTATATAAGAACAAAATCATTTCTCTAAGTTCTTGGAGATAGTTGATTCTGTTTTCTTCTTTAATACGTCCAAAAGGTAAAACACATTTTCCAGCAGTGAGTAATCCAAAAGAACCAGAAAAAATACTCCCTCCATTAGGCATATCCTGCCAGACAGGAATCCCCAGTTTGTCACAATGATAATACCATCGTGCAGGTTCTACTTTGACATGCTTTCTTATCATATTGAATCCAAGTTCTTTGGTAATTTCAATATCATAGCGAAGAGCTGCATCAGTAGGAGCTGTATATAATCCATCAGGAAAATATCCCTGATCTAAAGTTCCATATTGGAACAAAATTTCGTCATTTAGAGCAATCCTTGGAATATTTTTAGAATCTTTCTTTATGCTTATTTTCCTCATTCCGAAATAACTATTAACTTCATCAACGATTTTGTTTTTTCGTGATATTCTAAAAGAGATATCATAAAGAAAAGGATGGTCACAACTCCAGAGTTTTGGATTTGGAATCTTCAGACAAATTGAATCATTTATCTTACAAATTTCAGAAGTTATTTCCTTTTTACCTTTTTTGATAGAAATTTCGATATTATCTTGTTTAGGTACATTTGTACCATAGAAAAGAAGTTCAATGCAATCATGATCGACATCTGGAGTGATTTTAACATTAGCCATCCGACTTTTAGGAACTGATTCTAGCCAAACGGTTTGCCAAATACCAGAAACAGCTGAATAAAATGCTAAGAATGGTCTAAGAGTTTGCTTTCCCCTTTCCTGATAACCTTTGTTAGTGGGATCCCAAACTGAAATAATAATCTCATTTTCTCCCTCATTTAGATATTCTGTAATATTAAAGGAAAAAGGAGTATAACCACCTTTATGAGATCCAATTTGTAAATCATTTATCCAGACAGTAGTTTCCCAATCTACAGCTCCAAAATTAAGTAAAACTTCTTTATTCCCCCATGAATCAGGAATTGAAAAAAATCTTCGATACCAAAGTTTTTGATTTGGTTTAAGTTTTTCTTTTACTCCAGATAATGCTGATTCTATTGGAAATGGGACAAGAATCTTACCATCAAATTTTCTAACAAAAAGTTCTTGTTTTGGTAGAATCGCATAATCCCAAAGACCATTTAGATTGAACCATTCTTTTCTAACAAATTGTGGTCTGGGATATTCTGGTAAAGGTTTCTTTGGATTTACATCTTTTGTCCATTTACTCAATAAGTCTCCCTTGACTATTTCCCATAAATTGTCAGCTAGCTTTGACAAATTACCACATTCTAGAATGTTCTAATATAGAAACTAGAGAATTTTACTTAATATATGTAATACGGCTATAATATTAGAAAGAATAAGAAAGTAGGGAACTAGCCTTCAAACTTGAAAGAAACATCTAGATTCCCAGTAAAAATATTCAGAAATTGAGTTGAGCGTTGATCCTCTGGAATTTTTTCTTTGTCCATTTCTTCTTCTATCTCTTTCTTTAGTTTATCAATTTGATCTAAGAATGAGAATATCAACTCATTCATCATAAAAACATGTTTCCATTTACTTATTTTAATAGCAGAAACGTAAACACTCATATCCATTGGAGAAACTATTATATTCTCAACAATTATATCCTTACCTTTCTCTTCAATTAACTTAGCAATTTCTTTAACTTCATTAATTGTTTCATTAATCATGACATTCTGTAGATTAGAAACAAAATTGAAATAACTCTGAGATGCAGGAATGCTTGCTAACTTCTCTGGTTTAAAAAGCTCTTTCAAAACCTGTTCAGTAAGTTTTTTCTCAGATAGGCTTTTGAATTCTTTGAATTCTTCAGCATATGTTTCTAATTGATAGTCAATCGCTTGCATATATTCGTCATAAATAGTTTTAGAATGAGAAGACAATTTATAGAATTTACCCCAACTATCCTCAGATTTTTCACTGTCAAAAACGATAATACCTTGATCTTTTAATTTTCTAATATACCGAAGAGAAGTACTTTCTGGTTTATTAATCATAATTGAGATTTTTTTAAGGTTAAGAGTTTTATACCAATGAAGAGCTGTAACTATACCTAATTCAGTTTCATCTTGAATCAACGTATAGAATCTATTTTTAATTTCCTTATAATCCTTTGTTTTACTCATTTTATACCTAATTAACATAAAGACCTTTCATTTAAAAAGTTTTTCTATTTTGGAATTTATTTCAAAATGACAGAAATATTTATAAATACCTTTGTGAAAGAATGTTTCAGAAAGAAAATACTTCCACAATGGAAGTAATTCGAAAATGGAAGTGTAAAAAATGGTTGAAAAGCAAATAGAAACAATGGAAGAGGTTGAACAGAAAAAACCTAATGCCTTTGTTTTGCTAAAAAACAGAGATTTTTCCGCTTTGTTTATTGGTGGTTTTATCTCAAATATTGGAAGTTG
>JAEOTG010000018.1 GCA_016839985.1 Candidatus Heimdallarchaeota archaeon
AGCAATTATCAGATGAAGATGACACTTCAGATAAAATAAAGAAAAAAATCGAAATATCACAAGCTGAAGCAGTAGTTCTTGCAACTAAGGTTAGATTGTACAAAAAATGGAAAGAATTGTTTGGTCAAGAAGTAAAAACACGCTATAGGTTTATTATGCAACGTTTACTTGGTAGAAAAGCTTCAATAGAAGATTATATGGATTGGTTAAGACCTTTAATAAGAAGAACTTTACAAATGAGAGAAGTAGATAACGAACATCTTATGATGAGTTCAAATTTACCTGTTGGGGCTGGATTTCCTTATGCAGTTCAATATGTAGAATATTGGGCATGGACTAGAATGGAAGGTTTAGAACCTACAGAATATCATAAAACTCCAAGGGAAATATATGAAACTACTGGAATAACCAAGTATACTCCAGGACAAGGAAGAGGACAATATTCTATTACTAGACCAGATGCTATACCAAAATTTCCTATTGAACCTTATGATGATTTTGTTAAGAAATGCATACCTTTGATAGAAAGAAAACATGGGGTTAAAATAACTAAAGAAGATGTTTTAAAAGCAAGAAGAAAATTGTTTACTGAGGGTAGTCCTGGAACTCATTGGTATGTTATGTTACAATTGAAAGTCAGTATTCAAGTGATTAAACTCAAAACTGGATTAGACATTGAAGATGTAGATTTTAATCCAATATCCTCCATATTTATGACACAAAACGCAATGTTGGAGAGATTTATTGAACTAATAGCTGAAGAAAAAAAACTTAATCTATACATTGAAGAATTATTAGGACTAAAGTTAGTTGGTGAAGATGGAATTGTTAAAACATTAGATGAAGTTATTGAGGAAGATTTTCCAGACTTATTTGGTGATAAAGAAAAAGAAAAACAATCAGTATTTAAAACAGATATTAAAGCTTCAGTAAAAAATGCTATAAGAACTTTTAATGAAAAGTTATATCAGTTATTTGGGATAGAATTCCAGTTAGTTAAAGGTCCTTATGCTGCCAATCTTAATAATTGGATCACTCATGGTTTTGGAAGGCCTTATTACAGGGAAATGTTTGGTAAGAGAATACTTCCTACTCTTTTAGAACAATTTGGAGGAGTCTGATGCCAGACTTAAAATTAAAAGTTGCGGTTTCAACTGGTTTATATACAATAGCTAGATCAGAAGAATTAGCAACTCTTGTTAGAAAAATTGGATTTGCTTTAACTAGGGGAACTAGTGCAATTGAAGTTGCTGCTGATGTTCCTCATGAAATTAATTTTACTGATGGACAAACATTAAGATACATAGCTAGAAAGCAAGGAATTGATTTGAATTTTCATGGGAGTTTGACTGTACCATTCACAATTCCTGAGACTGTTCAGTGGAAAGAAGCCGAAGATCATACCCAAAAATCAATAAAATCAGCAGTTTATGGTGGATGCAAATATATTGATTTTCATGCTTGTTTACATTTCTGGTTAGAAATGATGAGTTATGCAGGTTCTAGGCTTGAGATTATTATGGGTGATTGGTATGGGAGATTTATTTCTGAAATATTGTTTTTAAATAAAAAGACAAGAGATTATTTTATTGAAGACCTTTGGGAAAAATATGACAGGCTTATTCTAGGTGAAGAAGGAAGCACAATTTATCGTAAAAGTGAATTGGAGATTCAGAGGGAGAGAACAAGGTTTATGGAACCTTTAGATAGAGAATTCAGAGATCCAAATACAACTCCTGAAAGAAGGCGTCAAATTCAAGAGGAAATTAGAAAATATGATGATGAAGAAGTAGAAAAACATACGACAAAATTAAGAGATTTATACAAAGTAGCTTTAGAAGAAAAGCTTAGTAATTCTGACCCAAAGGATCGTGAATGGTATTATGTTGGGAGAGAAAGAGGGGATTATCTAGATGCTTGTAAAATTATAGCTCATTATCTATTCTATACAAAAGATCCTATTTGGGTAGAAATGGTAAAATTATACAAAGAAGAACTTAAAGAATGGGTTGGAGGAAAAT
>JAEOTG010000108.1 GCA_016839985.1 Candidatus Heimdallarchaeota archaeon
AGAGGAAATTAGAAGAAGTTTTCTCTGGGATCTTCTAAATCCTTGTTGTTAGTTTTTTCACAAAAGCTTTTTATTTCCATATGTGAAAACTATTTTTGTTATGTCAGATAGAGTTTTATGTCCAGATTGTGGTAGGGAACATATTTCATCAGAAAGAAACTGTACATACTGTGGTTATGATTTAGCAGATTTGATTGTTGATTTTAAAGATAAACATCTCCCAATCTCACTTTCTAATGAAGAAAGTAAAGCGAAAAAACCAAAAGCACTAGCTCAAGGTTCTACTAAAGTAAAAAAGATTCCCTCAAAAAGGCAGAAAAGAACGTTTCTGATGATAAATATCTTTTTTGTGTTGGCAATTATAATCTCATCAGTTCTATTTGGATTATATTCTGATATTTGGATTAATTATGATGAGCTTACTTTTGGATTTTTGGTGTCAAGTTTGATTCTTGCATTTTTGATATCTTTAATTCCTATAATTAGAGTTAACAAATTAATTGCATCAGAAGGAAGAGCCGGATGTTGTACAAAGGGTTCTGTTTTCTCTCAAAAGGAACTCGAACAAAAACCAATGAAAGTAAAGAAGATTCCATCATTGATAATCTCTGATGTTCTATTGGTTCTTACACCCCTATGTTTTGGGGTAGGACTTGTTTTACTAATAATTTTTTCTAATAATCCAGAACTTTTAGCATTATGCATAATAGGTTCAATATCTATGATTATGAGTGTAATTACTACAATTCTTGCAGTGATTGTGAGAACATTAATCGTAAGTAAAGGAAGAACATATTGTTATGGTAATCTATATCCGCAAAGTGATTATGAACCTACTAAAGTGGAGCAATGCATCAAAGCTTTTGAAGGTTGTAACTGTTATTGTGGAATTGGATTTATGATATTCTTCATAGATTTGATATCTATTCTATTTAAGAAATGAAACTAAATATCTACATTGTCAATTAAGTAGAGAGCAAGTATTTCTGCAAAGATGATTATTTTTTGGTAAATTGGGTCAACAAAGCTGATATCTACATTAAGTGCACTCAATGCAAATAAAGCAAAGTATCCTATGAGCAAAACAATTACAACCACTGAAAAGAATATATCCCAAATAGTATCCACGATGTTGATTTCTTTTTGTTTGTCTTTGCGTTTTTCAACAAAACTAGATATCTGAATGAAGGCATTTAGAGCTGCAAAACCTCCAATGAAAAGCGAAGCTCCTGCAATGTGAATTGATTTTAGTTTGGGGTGATCAAAAAGGAATAGAATCACATACAATTCCTATAGTAGTTAGGAGTGACAGTATTCCTTTAACATGCCAAAGATACAGTTCTCTGTGAAGAAAATAAAGGACAGCTACACTAAGAAAGAGTGACCCACAAATGCTAAAACCAACTATAACGATTATCATAGATATAGTATTGGGAGAACCCGTAGCACTCTCCATACTTCCAAGATTACTGATATATTCTCCAAAGAACTGATATTTTTCTGGATAATATGCTATTGCTATAAAAAAAGTCAGAATTAAGAAATAAGCAATGAAAATGAGTAAATTCTTAATCGTAATTTGTATTCTTACTGGAGGTTCATACTCTCGGGATCTTAACATAAAGGGTACTTTGGTTAATGAAGTGCTTAAATTTTTCTGAAAAACCTACGTGCTCTTGTATCTTTTTTTTCTTTTTTCTTGTTTGCCAAATAAATTTAAAAGTCCAAGTCTCAATATTAAGGATTAGAGTTGTTATACTCAATAAAATAAAAGGTGTTTAAAAATGTCTGCAAAAGTATTTGTTGGAAGTGTTCTTGTTTCAATCTTGATTTTAGCCCCTGCAACTTATTTCTTAATGCCTATTCTTTACCCTAACATGAAAAATGATGTAACTGATGAGGTAACTGGAATTTTACTTCAATCGAAGTATTTCGTTTTTGATTCAGAAGCTAGAATCTCTGATCATGAATTGACTTTTATTATGATGAATGGTACAACTTGTCTTATACAGACTCAAGGGAACTCCAGTTTAACTATATTATTCTCTACTGTAGCTGTAATGTCTCTTAATTCTGCTTGGAGAGAAAAGGCTGAATATATAATAGATTTAGTAATTGAAGGAGTTGGAAACAAAGCTATTCTTCATGCTTTCCATGATGATGGTCCAGCACATGGAGCTTATAGAGTTTTAACATATGATGTAACCATCAGTTTAGATACAGGAATTTTAACAGCAGGTACATATAATATATCAGTTTACTGGAGATCTACAGTTGATGGTATAGGAACAAACTCATTCTATATCTATGATCCTACAAACAACTATCTTCGCTCTTTACTGATTCAAGAAATCTATCATGGATAAATTCTGTTTCTCTTACATTCCCTGCTTTTTTTTTATCTTTGAATTTATTTTTTAACAGTTAACTATAAACTCCATTTGTTATTAATTTTTGAAGTGAGGAATATAATCTTGAGATTTCATCTGAAATATTTTCTGTGTTTATGGATTGCCAATGTACGAAATCAGGTATATAGTATTCATAGATTGGATAACTTCCATCCCATGTTTC
>JAEOTG010000109.1 GCA_016839985.1 Candidatus Heimdallarchaeota archaeon
ACAAGCTCTGTCTTATGAATCCTTAGGTTACCATGCTACTCTTTTTGATGATTTCTGGAAAACTTCAAAAGAATATCTAAAGAATTGTCCATTTGAAGTAATCAATGAACTCATACCTGTGTTAGAATATGAAAGAGTAGAAATTAGCGAATAATCTGATTCTGTGAAATAATTTCATAAAACTTAAATTACTCTTTTACTTACCTTTTTTTGTCTTAACAGAGAAAACTATGATTCAATTTAAAACTGTTAAAAACTCATAATACTATAGAAGGATTTGAACTTCAAAATAATATGATAGAGGTTTAGGTGATAATTATTACAAGTGGTGACAAATATTATGATTTGGAACTATCACCTTTTCATGTTCCATTTCTGCGTGATTTAGGCATTAAAGTAATCTCTATTATTAAATTCGATATAATTTATGGACCTGTATGCTACCTGAGAGAGTTATCACGATCTAATTTTGGAGATAAACTAAAAGATGTTGGTTCTCTGGCAGAAATCTACACAGGATTCGCGCGAACTAATGCAGATGTTATAACAAGTTTGGATGAGAGAATAGTAATTGGTCGTTATTCTTCTGTTTTTGATGAAGTGGAAAATATTTCTGTTTTATTATTCGTTTGTGTTCCTTCAGCAAATTTAGATAAATTAACTAAATATGCTAGGTCTTTATCGGAAAGAACTAAAGGTGAACCTATCAACTTTGATGAATCCATAGAACAATTGATTGAAGCTGAGAAATCAGTTACTTTGCAGATTCCTTATGAGAGAAGCGATAATTTAATGCGAGGTATAGTTATCAAAGATGATACTACTGTTACTGGAAGCGAGTTCAACAACTTCTATGGTTTCCTCTTTATTCAATATCATAAAGGTATAATGGATAGTCGTTTTTTCCCAAAAATGATTGCTGGAAAGAAAATAGATTCTACTCATCTTTTCAAATTCATTGATTCGCAGAAAAATGAAGCTGATCTGCGAGAGGGGGATTTAATAAGTCTTTACTATAAAGGTCTTGAATTACTTGTATACAAACACAAAGAAAAAGAAGCTCTATTAGTAGGGGCTAAAAAGCCCCATAGTAAAATAAATTATACTTATCTTGATGATTGGTTTACAATCCTGTTTGATTCATATATCAATATTCCAGGAGAAACAAAAAACAACTCAACTTTAGAAGCTGCTTTCTATATTGATAAAAACATCTCAAAACAACCTAAGAAATATGTTATATCAGAAATTATGGATTTGATAATTAACTCTGAAGACGATTTTCCAGAGTTATCTGATTCACCTACTAATATTGAACAAAAAGGATGGATTACTCTAGCAGATAAATATGAACTGCTGGTTGATAATCTTAGACAATTTAAAGGTCAAAATTCAATCTATACTATAAGTCAAAACCTATCTGTCCCTGTTTCATTAATATCAGAATTCATAGTTTTCTTGAAATCAAGGGGTTTTGTAGATGTTTATCGTAAAAAGTAAGAAAATTACAAACACTCCAAATATCATGCATTTGTCTTTTTTTCTTTAAACTAAACACATGAAAACTATAAGAAAATTAAAATTAGTATACAATAATTTAATGTATACAACATTATAAGTAGTAAAATTGGTGCATTGTATTGTCAAAATTTAATCTTTCAGTTGAACCTTCTGAAGAAGAAGTTACAAAGAATTTAGATTTATTGTTAAAACTAACATCATTAAAAGCTTCTAGAATGCTAAACGATATAGGAGTATATGAGATTCTGAATAGACCAAGATCTCCAGAAGAGATATTTCACATGTTGAATTTTAATACCTTAGAAGAGGAATTTTTCAGAATCTTTGATTTACTCCATTTCCAAGAATTACTTACAAAGCAAGGAGAATTTTATGGTGATAATCCAAGAAGGGAGTACTTGGAAGATACATTTGAAGAAGAACTAAAGAAAAATAGTAATGGAATACTTTCATCATATTTTTCTCTGATTGATAAACATATCTCGAAGTACAAGTCCATACTTAAAGGGGAATATGGTAAATTACCTGAGAAAGACCTTATTCTGACACTAGACTCTATGTATGGATCTGAGTTTTTCTATCTTCTTAGAGGATTATTTTACAACAATTTATCACAAAGATTACCGTTGCTAGATACTAAAGACACTTTGACAATATTAAATTGGGGAGTTGGTTCAGGTTACGATGCCATTCACCTTGCTGATTATTTCAAAGATAGAGTAATGGTTCTCAGTGTTGAACCAGAAAACTCATTGCATCGATGCCAAGTAGTTCAAGATATCTATGAAGTTTATAACGTCGAATTTATTGAAAATAATCAACCCCAAATTAATCAACTAAAAGATTGTGTTGATGTGTTTATGGGGACCACTTTTGTTTTTATGGATGATTACAAAGAATATATCAAGATAATTCAATCCACTCTGAATGAGGAAGGTTATCTAGCCTTAATGATGGAATCTAAATTATCTTTTTCGCTTGATTGGTTATTGAGTATTTATGAACCATATGATTACAATATAATCCAAGATGATCATATAGCAAAATTGAGACATTATGGATTTTCAAGAGTTAAATACATTGGTATGGATAAAAGCTTCTTGTTGATTCAAAGAACTTAATCTTAAATATTATAACAAAAAAAAGAGAAGATTATTTCTTCTTCTCTGTTTTAATTTCTGATTTCCTAGCCAGCTCTGGAACTACCTGAAGGAAAGGTATGACTGCATTTGCAATTGCAGAAAATGCATCATCCTTATCTCCGGTAATAATCATTCTGTCAATTTCTAAATTCTGATAAATCTCCGGGAGTTTTTCTATAATCATCTCTTGGAACAATCTCGCATCTGACTTTGCTAATGCTTCGATTCTTTTAAGAATACCCTCAGCTTCAGCTGTTTTTGCTTCTCTAATAGCTGCAGCATCTCCTCGAGCTCTAGCTTCCATTTCAGCTTGTTTCGCTTCTGCTAAACGTTTTATCCTCTCAGCATCAGCATCAGCTTCTATCTCAATTTTTGTCTGATAAGTCAGAGCTTCAACTTCTGTTCTTCTTCGTTCCAATTCTTGTACTTTGATCTCTTTATCCTTCTCTTTTGAATCAACATCAAGTGAAACTTCTTGTTGTTCAATTCCTACTTTACGACTAACTTCTAGATCACGGAGTTGTGTTATCTCTTGCATTTCAGCTGATTTCAAACGTGCAAGTTTTTCTTGTTCAATTTTCATAATAGCGCTTACATTCGATTTAAGATTTGGGTCAATAATTTCTATATCTCGTATCTCACAAGACTCTATGATTAAGCCCCAATCTTTGGTAAGACTGTGTAACTCCTTTGTTACGGCTTCAATAATAGCTTGCCTGTCACGGATAATTTTTTCTAAAGCCATGTTTGCACATGTTGTTCTAATAATACTTTCAGCAGCATTTCTTATAATGTTCTCAACATATGCATCTGATCTTTTATCCCATGCTGTTCTTGAAAAAGCCACTTCAGGTTCAATAACTCTCCAAAAAACAAAAGCTGTTACACTAATCTCCTGAAACTCTCTAGAGAGTACTTTTTCTTTTGCTTCTAGAAAAGTACTTTGAGTGGTTACAGGAATAACTCGTACTTCGTCAATTAAAGGCATTACAACTGCCTTTCCACCAATACCTGCTTTTATAACTCGACCATTCCGAAAGTGAATCATGTAAGTATCAGAAGTAAACTTTCTATATCTTGAAGCATAGAACAATAAGAATAACACTCCAACAATGACAATTCCTACAGGAATCCAAAGTGCTAAATTTTGTGCTAAACCTTCCATTTCTTCATGCCCTCTTTTGCTGGTGTGTAAATTACAGACGTGGAGCTTTTTTAAGGTATCTAAACGAAGATACAATAGAGAATACGTCACATTTATAAATTGAGTTGAATAAAAATTCTAGTAAACTATGTAGGGACTAATGGTGAAATTAAACAGAAAAACATTACAATTAGTAATCATAGAATTGATTCTTTTAGTTGGATTTACTTCGAATTACATATCTAATAATCCAAACATAATCCAAAAGAGTAATTTTAACCAACAAATTAATTCCTCAAGTTTAGTTATAAAAAAAATGGTGAGTAATCAATTAATGATCCATGATCCAATTAAAATAATCAATGATGAAAATTTTACAGATTATGCTTTTCCTGGCTCTGGAACAGAAAATGATCCATACAGAATTGAGAAACTTAATATTACAACATCTGAAGACATAGGAATTTATGTCGGAGATGTGTCTGTGTTTTTCGTTATTCAACAATGTTATGTGAGTGCATCTATAGAAGGAATACTGGTTGGAGCTGTAAGGGGAAACTCACAGATAATAAACAATATATGTCTTGAAAATAATTATGGAATAAAAGTAATATATTCAAACAATTCAACTGTTGCCAATAACTTATGTGCAAATAATAATGAAGTTGGAATTAAGATTGAAGATTGTTCAAATTCTACAATAGCAAATAACACATGTGCAGACAACAAAGTTGGAATTAGATTTGAATGGGGATCAGATTCATTAATTGACAATAATATATGCATTAATTCAGATTCATATGGAATCCATTTACTAACATATTACAAGTCAAACATGAGGATAACAAACAATCTTTGTTCTTCAAACGCAATTGGTTTTTATGCTGAAGCAGTATTTCATGTACTAATTGCACATAATACATTTTCATTTAATCACAATGGTTCAAATATGTTCATTAGACACTCTGTTATAATAAATAACAACTGTAGTCAGAATTTCGATTATGGTATGTTTCTTTCTGATTCAAGTGGCAACACTTTGACATATAATCATTTCATAAAAAACACTAATCATGGACTCTACATAGGTAATAACGCTGAAGCGAATCTAATACACCATAACAATTTTATTGGAAATAATGACGATGAAATTCAAGCTTTTGATGAAGAAAAATCCTTCTTATACAAGGATAATATGTGGTTTGATAAATCAAGTAGAGAAGGTAATTATTGGGATGATTTTCAAGAAAAGGGAAGCTATGAAATAGAAGGACCAGCTAGATCTAAAGACAGATTTCCTCTAACTGAACCTGTTGTTTTTGAGGGAAATATTCCACCTATTCCTGTGACTCCAGAATTCACTCTTCAAACTCTTCTACTACTTTTTCCATGTTTAATATCTGTGTTTATCATACTAAAAAGAAGAAAAAGAAAAAAGGAAAAAGAATGATTCTATAAAGTATCAACTAGATAGACTCTGTCTTTTACTGCTACTATTCTTACTTGCTCTTCTCTTTCGAATCTTCTGTAAAAATCAAAACTTTTAGCATGCAATTTCTGAATACCTAAACTTTCCCCTAAATCTACATGAATAATTCCGCCTTTGGAATCAACAGGGACATAAACAGTTCCTATTTTTCCAACTAATTCGACTCCTCTCTTAATTGGTTTAACTGTTGTAGAAGAAATTTTTCTCCACAAGTGTGTTAGAGATAAAGCTAACAAATAAGGAGATACAATAATCAGAATAATACGGAAAATCCTTAATGCAATACTTGCTGAAGGAATTTTCAAAGTTGCAACTCCTAATATTCCAAACATAACAAAATATGTAGATAAAAGAAGGAATATTGGAGCAGAAGTATGTGTAGCATCTTTTATTCCATCAAGATGCACAGCTGTAATATCTTTATCTCCTATATCATGATCTCCTATTCCAACATCATGATCTGTAACTATATCATGATCTCCAATACTGATATCATGTTCAACCCCTCCTATATCATGATCACCTATCCCAATATCGTGATCTGCAACTCCTATATCGTGGTCTCCAACACTGATGTCGTGGTCTCCAACACTGATATCGTGATCACCAACTCCAAAGTCATGAGAAGCAATATCATGATCACCAAAACCAAGGGCATGTGTAAAGTTTTCAAAATTAAGAAAAACTGAAAGAATTACTAATATTCCACCTGAGATTAGTAAACCAATAGCAATATACCATAAGACATCCTCAAACCCGAAGAGAAAATTCTCAAATGCCATACTTTCCACTATCTCTCTTAATCCTAATTATGTACTATTTGTTCATTCAATATTAAAAATATATAGAAATCAAGGATAAAGAATTCAAGAAGAATAATCTTTTAAAAAGAGATAAAGATTCTTTTTGTGATTGAATTGAATAATGAAGACCCACATCTCATGTTATGTGTTCAACAACTTCAAGAGATGGGAATCAATTATGAAGTTCATTCAATCCAAGAAGAGATGTTAAAGAAAATAGATTCAAAAGTTTTGGAAAAGATAACTAAAATTAATGATATTGCCTTAACGAAAGAATTCTCAATTGCCATTGTTGGAGGTTTTGTAAGAGACTTGCTTTTAGGAAATCCTAGCCAAGATGTCGATTTCATTATATTCAAAGGAAAAATAGATACTTTTACAGAGCTTATTGCTCAGGAAATGGGAGGAAAAATTGGGAAGATGAATAATCAAACTTTAACTACACAAATAAGATTCCCAGATGATGTGGTTTTTGAATTTAATACAACAAGAAAAGAAGTTTATGAGTTTCCCTCTCGGGTACCAGAAGTAGAATTGGGAACTATAGTTGATGATTTGTACAGAAGAGATTTTACAATAAATGCCTTCATTATGTTCAAAGACAAATATATTGACATTTTTGATGGTACTAAAGATCTTCAAAATAAAATAATAAAGACTACAAAAATTCCAGCAAGTGTTTTTCGAGAGGATTATTTACGTATGTTTAGAGCTATAAGGTTCGCTAGTAAACTTAACTTTGACATAGATGAAGAAGTAAAAGATGGAATTATAGATAATGTTACAAATATCTTACGAGTACCAAAAGAGAGAATACTAAATGAACTAAAAATATCTCTTGTTTCTAGTCCCGCAAAAACATTTAAGCTAATGACTGAATTAAATATATTACCAACTCTCTTTCCTGAAGTTCCTAACATTCCTTTGAACCAAGAAATCTATAAACCACAAACCACTTGGGAAAAGATTGAACTAAAATTAAAAAATCTTCACGAAAATGATGTCAAGAATAGTTCTGCATTAATTGCAGCTATAATCATGGAATTGCAAGTAAGTGATGCATTATTATTTGAAAAGAGGAGAATTGAACTGATAAAAATACAAGAAATTAAAGTTTTATTAAAAAAATTTAAGTTTTCTAATAAAGAAACAGAGGAGATTATTCTTTACACTAAATATAGAGATTCACTCTGTAGATTATCAGAATTTCAAGCACCTGTACTAGAGTTACGGTTATTTCTACAGAAGATAGAGTACACATTAGATAATATGATTAAGTTATGTTCAGCTGAAAACAAAACAAGAAAAAAAACAACTGATTTATCTACTGTAATTAAGAAATTAAGAGAACTCTCAAAAGAGACTGAATTAATTCATGTAATCCCCAAACTAGATGGTCATGAAATTAATAGAATTTTTGGTTTCAAAGGTCGAGAAATAGGTGAAATAAAACAAATGCTTTCTATAGCAATAATGAATGAAGAAATACAAAACACTAAGGAAGAGAGTATTAAATATATCAGTGAGAAACTGCTCAAACAAAAGAATGGATTATTGCTCTAATATAGAGATTTAAATCAAAAGAAATATCAAGATATTTGTTTAATAATATCTGAGTTAAAAATGACCTATTGTATAACTGCTAAAGATATTTATACTCAGCTTATGCAGAAATATCCTACAGAAGCTGATAACTTAAACACTGAAAGAATAGCACTTATTGTTTTTCCTACCACCACTATTGATTATTGGAAAAGTATTGCTTTTCTACAAGAAAGAAACTGGTTAATGGATAGATATTCAGTTTATGCTTATCCTACTGAAATCTGGACAGGGAAATTTGGAGGAATTTCCTTTACTGTAGTCCATCCTCCAATGGGAGATTCTGCTACAGGAGCAGTAATTGAACAATTAATAGCATGTGGTACTGAAATAATTCTGTTAGTTTGTGGAGCTTGGGGAATTCAAGATTATCTAGAAATTTCCGATATTTGTATTCCAACAATCTCTAAAGCTCAAAACAAAATCTCAAAGACATATGGAGCAAATGACGAGCTCAGACTAGATAAAAATATTCAAAGAGTTCTACAAGAAAAAACAAAACAACTAGATATTGATTACTATGTTGGAAAAAATATTGCCTTTGAATCATTCTATAGAATTAAAAGAAAAGAACTAATTGATGAGAGAAATGAGGGAGATTTAACAGCAGAGAATGGAGAATTACATACTTTATTGGCAATAACAAAGGAATTTAAAATCAAATCTGGTGCACTGTTCTATAACTATTTTATGCCGCTTAGAGATGATTTTTTGGAAGTTCCCTCTCATTTATATAAAAAGGGTGGAGAAGCTATTGGACGAATAATTCTCGAATCATTGTTAGAACTATAAGCTCCAAATTTCTCTTTGTTTCTTATTTTAATCATGTTGCTTTGTAAATAAATGAAAAAGTTGAAAAGAACCTAACTAATCTATTCTTAATGTCATTGAAAAAAGAAAGAAGTTTCGAGAATTATTTAGCAATTCAAACAACTGGTGGAGCTAGATGGCATCCAAAAGAGAAAAGAATTGTTTTCATAAATGATGCTCCAGGTAATTTTCAGGTCTTTACAACAGATATTGAGAAGAATAAGATAACTGAATCATTAGTTTTAACAAATGCTGAAAACAGAAGTACAGACCCAAGATATCTTAGTGATGGAACAATAATCTTCCTTCGAGATGAAGGAGGAAATGAAAATTTCCAGATTTATCTTTTAAACGAAAAAGGAGAAGAAATAAAGATTTCTAATGATTTGAAAACTAAACATATTATCAATACAACTTCTGAGAACTATATTTACTTTAGAGCTAATATTGAAAATAAATCTCGTTTTGATGTTTATAGACACAAAATTCCCATTGAAAATAATAATCCTGAAAAGATATTCGAACCTGAGGAAGGAATACCTAATAATGGTTTTACCGTTGATGATGAGCGATATGTCTTTCAAATCGCATATGGAAACATGCATAGAGATATTTTTCTTCTTGATATAAACAAAAATGAATCAATAAATCTTACAAAAACACTCTCACAAAATCAAGAATTTAGATGGAGCCCAATTAGGTGGTTGGATGATAACCATATACTTGTTG
>JAEOTG010000003.1 GCA_016839985.1 Candidatus Heimdallarchaeota archaeon
AGAAGATGTTGTAAAATTTATATGTTCGAATTATACCCCCAAAGAGATCCAAAAAATCAAGGAATTATTGTAAAAGAATTTGAATTTGAACTTTGTTTCTGTTCCTCCCTACCTTTGCAATCTTACAATAATGACATTTAATTAAAGTATTGGTAAGATTTATTTATGATTTTGGCGTTTGAAATTCAAGGCAGGATTTAAGCTTAAATGCGTAGAAAATCATCACCCTGAATTTCTACTCCTGCCTTTCCTTTTTATAGAATTTATAGGAAATGCCAATAAGCTTCAACTTTCACCCTTGCCCCATTTAAGAAAATATTCCCTTTTCTTTCATATAACTATAAATGGTTGTTCTAGATACACCTAGCAGTTTCGCAAGATCTGATTTATTCTTAATATTCTTCCCATAATAATATTTATTGAAAAGTTTCTCAAGATTACCATGGATTTTTTTCTTTCTTCCCCATCTACCATTTTCTTGTTTATAACGTTTGATCCCTGCTCTAATGTTTCGATTAATGTCTTGCCTTTGAAGTTTCTTTGTGGCTGCTTTTATCGTTACTAAAAATTCTTGTTCAGGAGTCTCAAATTTTAAAGGACCAGATGGAGTCATTATTCTAATATTTGTTTCACGAAAAAATTCCATGAGTGTAATTGTTTCTACTGTATCCCTGCTTAATCTATCTTGATCATAAGTATAGATAGTATCGCCTTCATCCACAATAGATAATAATTCCTGTAGTTTAGCTCTCTTAAGCGTCTTACCGCTTTCGATATCTAGAAAAGTCTCATCTATAGATTGGTCTGCTCTAGCGATACATTCTTCAATTTCTGCTAATTGCGTTTTGTAAGTTTCTCGTTCTTCTTGAATATGTGTACTGACTCTGAGATAGACATAATTTTTTGACATTGTTCATATTACCTATCTTAGTTGAACAATAGTTGTATAAAAAACTTCCCTCATTTTTATGTGCAACTTACTCAAGTATTTTATACATTTTGAGGATTTTGTCTATAATTTGAGTGATTTCTTATAGTGCTTATATTCCATTATGCCATTATGAAAATATCCAAAAACAATCCAAAAGACTAATGGGAGAAAAAGACCTTTGAATAATGCTTTATAATAAAGAGAAGAATATTCAGGAGTCATAACTGTGTGTCCAAAGCCTATTTCTACATATTTCACTATGTGATGTGTTTCTGCGTAAAACTGAACCATCATAAGGTTATAGCCCAACCATACTGCCCAAAGAACTATTAAAATAGTCTTTTTCCAAGAATATTCTTCGGAATTAGTCAATCTTACCAACACTTCCTAATCAGAATTAGGATTTTGTCTAGTTTTTCTTAATAAGTTTAGATAAAGTAAAATCATTAATCCCATTGGTAAGATAGAGCCTAGCAAAATACCTAGTAAAAAGGCAGCAAATAAATTATCAAACCCAATGGGAAAGTCTATTGAACCTATGGCCTTGTAAATGACTATATATAATTCATCTAAATAGCCGGTTTCATTAAAGAGTGTTATTTTAACAATTTGGCGATCCTTTTCAATTGAATAGGCTTGAATAGGAATAATATACCGAGAATCATTAGCTAGAAAGGAATACATCATAGCAGCAACTATATGGGGAGTAAACTTTATTGTATAATTATGATTAATTAGAAGATCGTCTATTATTAATAAAGCAAGTTCTCCCTCTAGGATGGTATGAGGAACACAATAAAGGTCCTCAGCTGCATTTTTAACATATACCTGACTTTGGGCTTGTGCAATAGAATTAAAAGAAATTATAAGACAAAGAAATAATATTTTTTTCATAATCTTACCAACACTTCATTAATTGTATAAATATTGATCTAAGTTATTTAGCTTAGGAAAAACAAATGTAGTCATTTCCATCCACTGTTTACAGCTTTCGCATTTATGTTTTCTCTTAGCAAAAAGAACAAATTCCTTATGACAATTAAAACAATAACTTAGCCTAACCTTTTCTTGAACACCAAGCCTTTTCCTATCTTTTGGATTTATTTGAGATCTCATTCTGATTAAATATTCTATTACATCAGACCTCATTTTTTTATTAGATTGTTGGTTCAAAGAATTTTGTGTCATAATGATCATAGCCTTTATAGTTGATAGCATCTAAAACCTTCTTTTTCAATCTCTTCCTAATTCTTCGAGTAATATAGAATAAAATAAGAAATTGAACTATATTAAGGAAAGTTCTAATAATATACATGAAATTAATATTGATCCAGTCCGTTTGCCATTTAATGTCCAAAAGTACGGGAAAACTAACAGAGAAAATACCGATTAAAAACTCTCCTACTGCATACATAACAGTAGAATAAAATAAAACATAGCCCAAGAATTTTCTAATGGCTTTTTGACTCTCAATGTCTCGATTGGCTGTTTTTATTGCTTCTTCATCACTTTCCTTGACATCTGTAATAATTGGTAATCCTGAATTATTTTTTTCAGATCTTAAAATCCCCAAGGAAATACCCCAAATTGCGCCTAAGATGATAGCTATAAACATAAAGATGATATCAATGATTAAATTAAGAGAAACCCAGCACAGAACCACTACTATACTAAAATACCAATACTTTCTCAAATTACCCGAATTTTGTTCATCATACTCGCGCCATTTTTCTAATAGCAGAGTTAATTGAATTTTCATTCTAGTACTTCCACATGTAGGCACAT
>JAEOTG010000110.1 GCA_016839985.1 Candidatus Heimdallarchaeota archaeon
AATATATATTGGATTAGCTGCTCTTGCAGTTTATAGTACAATTGCCCTTTTCAAGAAAAAAGATGAAGATTCTTATTTTATTGATAAAATGGGTATCGAATTCATTGTAGCTTCTATTGCTAATATATCTTGGATTTTCTTATGGCATTATCAATTCGTAGGATTTTCTTTAATAGCAATGGTAGTATTATTGGTTTCACTACTCACTATGTATCTTCGACTTAAAATTGGTAAAAGTGATGCATCAAAAACAGAAAAATGGTTAATCCATATCCCAATCAGTCTTTATCTTGGTTGGATAACTATAGCAACTGTTGCTAATGCTACTGCGTTGCTAGTTGATATTGGCTGGAGCGGATTTGGTTTAACTGAGGTTTACTGGACTAACTTGATGATACTAGTAGCTACCATTATTACTATTCTTATTCTTTATTTTAGAAAGGATATAGCATATAGTTTGGTTGTTATTTGGGCTTTAGTAGGAATAATTCTCAAGAGATACGAGGTATCACCTTTCCAGCTTGAAATAGTAACAACAACATTTATAGGAATAGCTTTAATTACACTGATGATTGGTTTTACAATCTTTCGTTTAATACGCAAAAAATCCTAAATCCTCTTTTTCTTTTTTTGAATTAAAATTTTATAAATCTTGCAAATTAATAAACTTAAAAAATAGGTAATTTATAATTACTTGATATAGAAATGACCAAGAAAACTGTTATGACTGATTCAGGGGCAGATTTAAGCCCTGAACTAATTGAGAAATACAGTATAAAAATTGTGCCATTTTCCGTAGTTTTACCTGATACTGATGAGATTCTTAAAGAAAGAATAGATATTACTAATGAAGAATATTATGAAAAGGTTATACATGCAAAAAAACATCCTCATACTTCTCAACCAAATCCTAATGACATGGTTACTATTTTCAAGGATCTTGAAAAAGAAGGATATGAAGAAATATTGTACATTACTATGGCTGCAAGTATTACAGGTACATATAGCACAGCTAATCTAGCTAGGAAAATTTATGAAAACGAGGGTGGGAAAGCTAAAATCGAGATATTTGATTCTTTTCAAGCTTCTATGGCTATAGGAATTCAAGCTATTAAAGCTGTTCTTCTATTTGAACAAGGATTATCGATGAGTGATGTAATAAAAGAACTGGAACATTTCAAAATGAATGAGCTAAAATCTACTCTCACAGTTGAATCTTTGAAATATCTGATGAAAGGTGGAAGAGTTAGCAAATGGAGATATGCGGTGGGATCCTTATTAGGTTTAGTTCCCTGTTTAGAAGGCACATATCATGGAACATTAGAAGCTTTTGGAGCAGCTCGTTCATATGAAGATGCTATTAAAAAAATCGTAGATCATGCTTTTGATGAGATAAAAAACAAAGAGAATTTAGCGATATACATTGTTGCTGGAAAAGCAGTAAAAGGGATTAAATTAGCTAAAGAATATCTGAAAAATGAATATCCTGAAATTAAGATTCTTGATACTTTTCCGATTGGAGCAGCAATCTTTACACATACCGGACCTGGAATAGTTGCGTTAATTTTATTCAAATATTTTGATCATTAGTTTTTTTCATCAAATAGATTTATAACACTCCTTTTTCTTCATAATATTTGATAAAAATGACAGTTGAAGAAAAACTTCTTGATGAATTAAGAAGGAGTCGAGAAATTTTGGAACCTAAAGAAGAACCCGTAGTTGAAGAAAAGAAACCCAAGGGGATTAAAGATAAAACAATCAAACTCAAAGATGATTTTGTAGATTTTATCAAGAAATACAAAGTGATGGGCTTAGCAGTAGCTTTCATCATAGCACTATATCTAGGTGCTTTGGTTCAAGCACGAGTAGCAGATCTAATTATGCCAATACTCTCCTATATTCCTGGAATAGGTGTAATAGCTGACTGGGCTGTAGGACCTTTTCTCTTAGGTCATTTCATAACCGCTTTTCTTACATTCATCATAGTAGCTTTTGTAATCTTTATACTTGTAAAGGTAACAACTAAAATAGGAATAGAGTAATTTCTTTTTTTCTTTTTTTCTTTTTATAATTCAGAACGACACTATTTAATTAATTCAAAGTACTTTGTAAACTTCAGAACATACCTCAATCCTCTAATTCTTAATTTGCCAGTCATTAACGCCTTAACTGGATTTATTTTCCCTAATCCTAAACCAATAAAAGTTGGTTTTGATGTTATAAGCGCAGCGTCACATTCTTTCTTATATTTCTTAAGATTCTCTTTTGTATTGTCGATTTGAATAAATTGTATTTTACCATCAGAAATATCACATTTCATAGCTTTAGGTTCTTCTTTTGCTACTAGCAAAATACTATACTTATCTTCTTTGAATCTCTTAGCAAATTCAAGTTTGATATTTAGAGACTTGAACATAGCATAAATTAGTGAAGCAAAACCTGAGAACTCTTTTATCTCATTATATAAGGGAAGTACCATCTCCAACGCTTTTTGAAATCTCTTTGTTATCTCATCGATTGTTTCTTCATTCATAGGTGTTGAAAGCATGAATGCTGTAATCCCTTGTGAAACTGTGTAAATTCCATTTATTGCTAGAGCTACTCTGAGGTATTTCGTTAATTCTAGAGATGGTATAAAACTAAAGATAGCTTGTCTTCCATCAACCAAAGGTTCTTCAAATAAGTAAACATACACAATGGATTGCATTCCATAGACTTGCCCATTAATTTTGAGCTTCTTTAATATAGACCTTAATCCTTCCTGCAATCTTTCTCCCAATTTGTTTAATCTTTCGACTTCTTTATCATCATATAATTCCAAGGCTACTATCCCTGCTGTCATAGACATAGCATTTCCACTAAAGGTTCCAGAATGCATAACATAATCCTTTCTTAAAGGACTAAAGACTTCCATTATCTCACTTTTTCCCCCAAATGCTCCTATAGGAAGACCTCCTCCTATAGTTTTTCCAAGTGCTGTTAAATCAGGAGTAACATCATAATATTTTTGCATCCCACCAGTAGTTATACGATAAGTTATTACTTCATCAAAAATTAACAAAATTCCATATTTTGTGGTTAATTCACGTAATCCCTTCAAATACTCCTTTGTTGCAGGAACACCTCCTCCTGATCCTATGAAGGGTTCAAGAATCATCGCTGCTATTTTCTTATGGTGTTTTTTTATTATCTTTTCTGTTGTTTTTAAATCATTGAAGGGAACCACATAGACATCTTTTAGTATAGTATTTGGTACTCCCTTTTCTGTGGTTGGAATGGGATCTCTTTCTGCTGTTAGATTGGGAGTGAAATTTACTAAAGCATAGTCATGAGATCCATGATAACCTCCTTCAGTCTTAATTATTCTATTCTTTCCTGTATATGCTCTTGCTGCTCTTATTGCAAACATTGTTGCTTCAGTGCCTGAATTACAGAATCTGATTTTTTCAATTGACGGTGTTCTCTCACATATAATCCTTGCAAGTTCATACTGTATTTCCATTGGAGCTGCATGAGCTGTACCTTCTTCAGCTTGTTTTTTCATTGCTTTTACAATTTCAGGATGAGCGTGACCATGAATATTAACTGTCATACTGTTAAGACAATCTATGTACTTATTTCCATCACAATCGTAAAGATAGATCCCTTCTCCTTTAGTAACAAAGAAAGGATATGGGTAAAAGTAAGCTACATTTCTTGTTCCTCCCCCCGGTAACCATTTTTGTGCTTCTTCAAAGTGTTTCTTAGAAGTTGGTGTTTTCTTTTGATATTCATTAATAATATTCTCTTTTATAGTCTCTAACTCTTTAATTGGCATTCTTTTAACCTTTTTTAATGTCTTTCAGAAAACTTTTGATTTAATGTTTAACTGATAATAGAATACTCTGATAAAAGATTTTTGACAAGAAAATTTTAAGATATGTTACTTATGATGTTTATTAATGATTGATCTATCTATTAATGAAAGTGGTTTACAAGAAGCTGTAAAAAGAGCAAGAGAAAGAAACATAATTATACCAACTTTTGCACAACAAAGAGATCCACGTAAAGTTCCTCCTTCAATTGTAGATGAATTGAAAGATATAGGTCTTTGGCAAGTACATCCTCGAAATCTCTTCAGAATCACCTGGAAAAATGAACCTTTAGCAGAAGGAGGAGGTTTTGGAGAAGTTAATACTATTGAACTACCTCCTGAACTTACTGGAGTTGAAGCGAGGATTATTGCTTTGGTTGGTAAGTATTTTCCAACTGGAGCACATAAAGTTGGAGCAACATTTGGTTGCTTAGTTCCACCTTTGGTGACTGGACAATTTAATCCAATAGTTCACAAAGCAGTATGGCCTTCAACTGGTAATTACTGTAGAGGGGGGGCCTATAATGCAACTTTGCTTTCATGTGAGTCAATAGCAATTCTCCCTGAAGAGATGTCCAAAGAAAGATTCGAATGGTTACAAACAGTCTCTGGAGAAATCATAAAGACTCCAGGTAGTGAAAGTAATGTAAAAGAAATTTTTGATAAGGTATGGGAGTTACGAGAAACAAGAGAAAATATCTTTGTTTTCAATCAATTTGAAGAATTTGGTAACTATCTCTGGCACTATGATATCACTGGACATGCAATGAAAGAAGTATTGGAGAAAGAACTAAAAGGTGATACTTTTAGAGGTCTAGTATTAACTACAGGTTCTGCAGGTACAATAGGTTGTGGAGATTTTCTCAAACAGCAATATCCAGAGATGAAAATAGCAGCAGGTGAAGCTTTGCAGTGCCCAACAATGTTATTGAACGGTTATGGAGCTCACAGAATTGAAGGAATAGGTGACAAACACATACCTTGGATTCATAATGTGAGAAACACTGACATGGTAATTGCGATAGATGATGAAGATACAATGAATATAATGAGATTGTTTAATGAAGAAGAAGGGAACAAATACTTAAAGAAAATGGGTGTATCCAAGGAGTTGGTTTCCATACTTCATTTATTAGGAATTTCAAGTATAGCTAATTTCTTGATGGCAATCAAATTTGCTAAATACTATGAATTAACTCACAAAGATGTTATTCTAACAGTTTTCACAGATTCTATGGAACTTTATCAATCCCGCTTAAAAGAGTATAACGCTAAGTTTGGTCCTTATTCAGAGGAAGATGCTATAAAGGATTTTCACTCTCATTTAATGGGACAAAAGCTAGATAATATGTTAGAACTAAATTATGTTCAAAGAAAAAGGATTCACAATCTTAAATACTTCACTTGGATTGAACAACAAGGAAGAGATTTAGATGAGCTAATTAGACAATGGGATGATTTAGAATATTGGAAAGATATACAAAAATCAATTGAGCCAATTGATAACTTAATAATAGAATTTAATAAAAAAGTAAGTCAAGGTTAGGATGATTTTTCCTTTTTTCCCTTATTTAAATGATTTTACGGATATACTTTTTGAAACATAAATGAGTGATGTTGCTAGAGATGAAATAGATGAATTAAGGGATAGTATAACATCCTCTCTAGTTGACATTGGAAAGGAAAATGAAGAGAAACTGCTTTTGTCTTTAGAAAGACAAGAAGTCCGGGTACAGGAATGTGTAGATGAAATGTTAGTGATTTTAAGTGATCACATACCTCAAGAAATCCTAATACAAGCAGTGTCACAATTTGAAAGTATCCAGTTAAGGATGATAATAAATAGAATAAAGGAGAACAAACATTTTACGAAAAAACAAATTGCTACAGTTTTTTTAGCTATTCTTGATAATCTATTGGCTCTAGTTTATGAGAAGATATCTCCTGAATATTTCTCTATACTTAGGCATAATATACTAGGCATGAGTAATGGTAAATCTTTTAGTTATAATACAATGAAAAAAACACAAATTGAGCTTTTTCAAGACGGTTATATTTCTCGAATTAAAAAACTAGGGTATACTTTACAACTAAAGGATAGATTTTGTCAGATTCTTAGCAATATGATGGCTATTTATCCACAATTTATTGATGAATTACACGAACTTGAAATAAGCGGATACAATCTGATACACTCTAAATCAATACCGAAAATAGATGTAACAAAATCAGCTGCAGTAGTAGTTGGATCCTTAATTAAAACTTACTTTACAAAGAAAGATGATCAAGAAATATTATGGAAATATGTAGAAGATATTACAGATGAAAATTACAATCAATTTAGAAGAAAGATTTACAGATTTAAATCAAATCTTAAGAAAGAAGGATACGAGATTTAGATTATAAACAACCGCATAATGGTTTCATTATCTTTATAAACTGCTTTTTTTTCGTTAAACAAATTTTTAAAATGGTGAATCTCCTGGACAATGACTCTGACACTCCTCTGGTAACGTTGGAATCTGAACCAATTACAGACTTACCTACAGAAAGAGAACCAACCTATCTAGACGTTTTTAAAAATAGAGATTTTATGAAATTACTTTCTGGTCAGTTTTTCAGTAATTTTGGTGATGCTATTTTTCGTATTGCTATCCAATTATATGTATATGAGGTAACACTATCCATTACTGCAATGACTCTTATATTAGCAGCTCAAACAGTTCCATGGATAATAATCGGACCTATAGCTGGAGTTTTTGCAGATAGAATTAGTCGTAAAGCTATTATGATAGGTGCTGATATAATTAGAGGAGCAGCAATATTAATTCTACCTTTTCTTAATAGTATCTACGGTATTGCTATAATTGCTTTTATTCTTGGTGCAGCTTCTGCTACTTTTACAGCACCTCGATCTGCAGCTATACCTGAAATAACAGGATTACGATTGTATGTTAAAGCCATATCACTTAGTCAACTAGTTTTTCAAACTCTTGCTGTTGTTGGTCCTCTTTTTGCTGCTCCAATCTATATATTATTAGGTTCATCGACTTTTTGGATAACTAGTGGATGTTTCTTTGTTTCAGGAATAATCATATTCCTAACAACAATTCCTTCAGCTTCAAGAGACAAAAAAGAAGTCATTACATTTAAGGTTGTTTTGAGAGATTTAAAGGAAGGATTTGGATATCTTATCAAACACCCAACAGTTAGAATGTTATTATTCTTGTTTACCTTCTTAATTATTGGAACTACATTCGCAGGTCCTTTGCTTTTGCCCTACCTTTTTGAAGTAAAACATAATGCTATCTCCATTCAATTTTTTAATACTCCACTATCTTTAACGCAAATCTATGATCCAACATTTATTTCTGGACTTAAAGATATATCAGATAGGGAATTTGGTTTTTTGGGAGCAATAATCGCATTAGGTTCAGTAATGGGTAATCTAGTTTTTGGTAGATTTGAGAAAAAAATAGGAAGACCGTTGGCATTAACACTAGGATCTTTAGCTATCTCAATGTTTTATTTTGTATTTCTTTTTAAACCAGGTTTCTATATTTTACTAGCTGTGGGACTAGTTCAGGGATTCCTTAATGGAATGTTCAGTTTAGCAATCAATGCTCTATTTGCAGAAAATGTGCCAAATGAAGTTAGAGGAAGAGCTTATAGTGCAACGAATGCTTATATACAAGTTTTCAGTGTTCTCGGGTTATCTCTTTCCGGTCTTACAGCAGATTCTATTGGTATTGTTGTAACAATGGCTGGAGCTGGTATTTTCCTACTTTCTACCACTATAATAATTATAATATTTACAAAGTTTTACAAATTCGCTTCGAAACCTTCAAATCCAATTTTAGAGGCTTAATTGTGTTTATATATTGGATTAGTTTTTCTTTGCCGGTATTACATATTACACAACTCTTTTGTATGTAAAATCAAATATGTTCTTTTGATTTAAATGAAAAGAAATCAAAAAAATATTATTTTGACATTCCTAGTTGTTACGCTGTTTCTCTCAGTAACTCTAACATCTGTAAAGACTTTGGGGTATGATTGGAATTTCACTACAACTATGGGATTGGTAGAACATGATAATACTGAATATGGATACTTAACTGGCAACCATGAGATTGAAAATCAATATCTAGAAACTAAATACGCAACTGATATAAGATATGTTAGCGAAGGTGTGGGTAATACAATAGATTCAATGAATAATAATTCAAAAGAATTCAGACATAGTTTTAGCAATATTCATTACAACAGCTATAACACATACGATTATGGAAACAATATGTGGGCTAACCACATAACATACGTTCAAGCATCCAATAATACTGGTACATCTCCACAATTGAATTTTACCGTTGGTCTCAATGACAAAGGTGCATTATCACTTAGGTCTCAAACTGCTTTAGAAATGGAAGCTGGAGTGGTTTATTTATTTATAGTAAATCTTCGAGCTGGAGAAGTGTATGATCTTAATCTGAGGGCAGTCGATTTTGTAACATACTATGTGTACTTTGGTGAACAATACTCATTTGAAGGTTCTGTAGGTGCGTTACCTACAAGAGATGTTCAAATTCTCTTAGCAAGAGAAAGTGGTGAACACTTAATATATTTCTATTCTTCAAATGAGAATTATGTGATAATTGAACCAAGGGAAATTAAAGTGAATGGACTTTCGGTTGATAGTCCTGCTTCAGGAACTTTCATTAATCAACCAGATCAAATTTGGAATGAAACTATACATGACACTCAAGAAAACAAAAAGAAAGAAGCTGTTCATGCATTTTTCTTAAAAATTCCAAAAGGAGATTATAAGTTTAAATATATTAGATTTGATACATATAGTACAGATGCATGGATAGCTACCTCAAGTATGTACTATGAAGATACAACACAGCCTAGATACTTTGATTTTCCAATAGGCTCCACTTTTACTGAAAAGTTTTCATTTCATTTTGAATATGATACTAATGTTGTTGTTTTAATTATGGCTGAAAGAGATAACACAGATTACATCGAGTTTGATTACGTCTTTTCTGTTACTAGTGAAGATTTCCCAATTTTAGA
>JAEOTG010000019.1 GCA_016839985.1 Candidatus Heimdallarchaeota archaeon
GGGAATTTTGGGTCAATTGATGGTTTTCCCCCAGCAGCAATGAGGTATACAGAAGCACGATTAGCAAGAATATCAAGTGAACTTCTGCAGGATGTTATTCCTGAGATAGTAAGGTTTCAAGAGAATTTTGATGGTGAGGAAATAGAACCTACAGTTTTACCTATAAAGTTCCCCCTATTGTTAGTAAATGGTACTTCAGGAATAGCTGTTGGCCTTAGCTCCAACATTCCACCTCATAATGTTTCAGAAGTAATAGATGCGACAATACAACTCATTGATAATCCTGAAACACCAGTAGAAGATCTAGCAGATATAGTTAAAGGTCCTGATTTTCCAACAGGCGGCATTATAGTGAATGGTAGAGTGATGCCTATTTATGCAAGCACAGGTAAAGGTCCAATAGTGATTAGAGCTAGAATAGAAGTTAAAGAACCTACAGATGAGATCGAACAGGCAACAATCATTGTTAATGAGCTCCCATATTTAACTAATAAAAGTACATTAATGGAAGAATTGCATGAATTGATTACATCCAAAAAAGTCAGAGGAATCACTGATGCAAGGGACTTATCAAAAGATAAAATCAGAATCGAAGTTGATGTTCATGAAGATTATTCCCATGAGAAAGGTGTAAGAGTCATTGTTGGACAGCTATTCAAAAATACACAATTACAAAGAACAATTTACGCAAAGAATATGGCTTTTGCACGTGGAAGACCATTATTATTGAACCTTAAACGATCTTTATCCATATTCTTAGAGCATAGAGAATATGTTGTGCGAAAAACAATCAAACATAACCTTAGTAAAGCCTTAATGAGATTAAATATCCTTGAAGGATTATTTATTGCTCTTAAAAACATTGATGATGTTATAGCTCTTATAAAGAAATCAGAAAATAGAACTGATGCTCAAGAAAAATTGATGAAGAAATTTAAATTCAATGAAGTTCAAGCTAAAGCTATTCTTGCTATGCAATTAGCAAGGTTAGCACGAATGGAAGTTCAAGCAATAACTGATGAGAAAAAGGAAATTGAAAAGAAAATCGCAGAATATAGAGATCTACTTGCTCATAAAAAGAAGAGGATGAAAATTATCAAAAAAGAGCTTCTTGAGATAAAAGAGAAATATGGGGCTGAAAGAAAAACCGAAATCATAGATGAAGCAGATCTTCCTCTAGATGCTGATATGTATGAAATGCTTCATGATAGACATTTATTGATAACAACAACAAAATTAGGTTATGTAAGATCAATTGAAATAGGTAAATTCAGGACTCAGAGAAGAGGAGGGAAGGGAATGACAGCAGTAACGTTAAGAGAAAATGATTCTTTGTACGATGTAATTGTTACATTAAACAAGAGTACTTTACTATTGATAACAGAAAAGGGTAAGGTTCACTCTACTCCAGGTTTTGAATTACCAGAAGCTAGGAGAAGAAATGCTAGAGGGAGTCCATGGAAAACAATTTTACCAGTTGATTCATCAGTAGTAAAAATAGTTCCAGTAGACCGTGATTCATTCGAAGAGGGTTATTTCTTATTCATTGTGACTGCTAAAGGTAAAGTGAAGAAAACAAATCTTTCAGCTTTTTCCAATGTCAGAAAAACTGGAATAATAGGCATTGTAATAGAAGAAAACGATAAAGTTGTAGATGCTTTCATATCTACTGGATATGATCATATATATCTAGCTACAAGGTATGGACTTACAGCTCATTTTCATGAAAAAGAAGTTCGACCAATGGGTAGAGCTACTCGAGGTGTAACTGGTATGAGATTCAAAACGCCAAAAGACGAAATAATCTGTGGAGCAAGAGTTCATGAAAAAGAATTGAAAGAGAGCTCAATATTAACAATTACTGAAAAAGGATATGGTAAGAGAACAGCTTGTAATGAATATCGCTTCACTCATAGAGGAGCTAGAGGTGTGATTGACATCAAAACAGAAGAACGTAATGGTTTAGTAGCATCTGTGATGCTCGTACCTAAAAATCCCACTCGCGAAAAATCTATTTCAATTATAAATAATTCAGGAATAAGCATTAGGACAAGGATTGAGACTATTAGAGAAATTGGTAGAAATACCAAAGGAGTAAGAATAATGACTTTAAATCCTGAAGAAAGAATCGTTTATGCTACTATGATAGATCTCAGTGAAGAGGATTAAAAAAAGAGAGATTATGAATAACCCTCTCTTTTATCTAACTCACCCGAGAGTATTTTCTTGAATAATTTTTCAAAAGGTTTCTTACCTACAGCCCCAACTACATTTCCAAGATACTTTCCATCTTGAAAAACCAAGAAGTTTGGAATAGAAGAAATTCCATATTTCATCGCAGGTCGAGGATATTGATCAATGTTTAACTTTCCTATCAAAACTTGTCCTGCCCATTCTTTTGCTAATTGTTTCATAATAGGTTCCATGCTTCTGCAAGGGGCACACCAAGCAGCCCAACAATCAATAACAACAATCCCTGGTTGTTTTACAAAAACATCAAATGATTGATCGTTAAGCTCTTCCATTTCATCATACGGAAATGTTCCTACAACTGGAACATCGTCTTTCATAATTCTCAGCATCTTTTCTCTTCTAATTCGTTCGAGTTCATCATCCATTCTATAACACCATGGTCTGTGTGTGTTTCTCGCACACTCATTTAAACCTTATGATATTTCGAATCTCAAATCTGAGAAATGTTTAGTTCATTGAGGATAGCAAAAAACTTAATATGTGTGTTTTTTACACACAATCGAAATGGAAAAATGTTTAATTAATTTACCCCGGGTAATTGAGAACGGAGGAAGGTGTGATATTTTCGAATGTTTATTCGGTTTAAAACCAATTCATGTAAAAATCTACTTTTATGCACTTAAGAAGAAACGGACAATAAAAGAGATAGCAGCGCATGTTAATCGAGATCGAACTACTACTGTAAGACTTGTTCAAAAGATAATTAAACAAGGATTACTTGAAAAAGAAACAGTGGTTTTAACATACGGTGGTTTAAAGAACGTTTATCTAGGAATTTCACAAGAATTCGTGAAAGAAAGATTAAGAACAACTTTAGGAGAATTGAAGATAATTATGGATAACTTTCTTGAACTAGACTGGCAGAAAATCCCGAATTAGGTTACTCTTTGAAGAAAAAGGTGTAGTCTCGTAAAAACATAAGGTTTATTATGTGCGAAAAAAATACACAATCGAGATTATATGCAACGATGTCTAATTGATCTTCCTGAAAACTTTCGCAAAACAATGGCTATGAAAGAAGGAGAACTATTAAGATTAGGTTTGAAAAATTGTGCTTGTGATGATTGGGAGTGTGATTTTTGTGTTTGTCCTATTTTTGAGTTTGTTTTTGGTTTAAAACCATTACAAATTCACATTTATTTCTATACTTTGGCTCATAAAAGAACAATTAAAGAAATTTCTAACAGAGTAAATAGAGATCGAACAACAGTTGTAAGGCTGATTCAAAGCCTAATAGAACAGGGATTAATAAACAAAGAATCAGAAATACTGCCTACTGGAGGATTAAGGCATCTTTACTCTGCAATACCTCAAGATCTTCTTAAAGAAAGACTAAAAGACACTTTTAAAGAACTTGGATTTATTGTTGAAGAACTGCTTAAGCAAGATTGGTCTCAAGTAAGAGATCGAAAAGAAGAGGAAGTTGTTGTTTAAATTTTAAAAATCAAAATCCTCTAATTCATCCATAGAACCTGTTAAATCTTTTGCTAGTTTTTTCTTCTTCTTTTTATCCTTTTTATTTCTTACTTCATTAACAGCTGTTGATAATTCTGACATAAAATCCGATCCCATTGTATCTAAGGGAACCACATCACTATCTTCAACTGGGGTAAAAATATCAGGTTCTGCTACAGATTGAGAATCGGATGGAGGTGGAACAAAAGAGGTTTCAGAAGGTTCTGATGGGAGTGGAGTTGAAGAATCTTCTGTTAGCTCTGGAGAGATAGGTTGCTCATAAGAATCAGAAGATTCAGATTCAAAAACAGGTTCAGAAATACCTGATAATCCAGGATGTGTATCAGCTGCAGCTTGTGCAACTGTAGAAGAAGAACGGTCCGGAACTAAACTTCCATCTTGAAGCACTTTTACTATTTCTTTACAGAGTGCTCTATTTTGAGGATTAAGTTGATACATATATCTTGGTAAGTTAGTACGAATTTGTTCTAAAAAATAAATCCCAGTTTCATAATCTTGAATATAAAATGCTTGTATAGCTTGCATTATTAATTGTTGAACAATTTTATCCGGTGGAACACTTGATTGTGGAGAATGTGAGTACATGAGATACCCCCATGTACAGTAGTATTGAAGCTATAAGAAAATTTTGGAAAAGGAAATGGAACTTCCCTTAACCATAGGACCTGATTTGAGTAGGTTTATAATTGTTGGTGGATAAATGACTGCATGACAAGTGAAGTAGAGTACAATTATGATTACCATTCATTTGAAAGAACAACTTTTTTTGGTGTTTATAGAAATTCAAAAACATACACCAGTTTGATATATCTGCTTCTGATTTTTCCATTAGGAATTGCATTTTTTGTATATGCTGTAACAGGATTTTCAGTTTCAATAGGATTGGTTGTAACAATAGTAGGTATATTTCTCTTGTATATTTTTCTTTGGAGTCTTCCCAGAATAATGTATGTTTTGGGATTGCTGACAGATTGGCTTGTTGGAATTAAAATGCCAGAAAAAGTTTACAAACCATATTACGAAGGCTCATTTTTCAGTAAAGCTCTAAATTCCTTAAGAGATTCTAGAATATGGAAGACTTTCTTCTATTTCCTGATCCCAGCTATGCCATTTGGGATAGCAGCATTTACTATTGTAGTAACTTTATTATCAGTATCCTTAGGTGCCATTAGTTTTCCAATCATCTATTTAGTTGAACTCCTACAAGGGAATTACGGTGATTGGATATACTTTGTTTTCGATTACTGGGCACCTCCTTGGGTGAAATTTGTTTTGTTGATATTAATGCCTATAGTTGGATTTTTCTTACTTACAGCTACACTACATTTGACAAACAC
>JAEOTG010000111.1 GCA_016839985.1 Candidatus Heimdallarchaeota archaeon
ATCTGAAATTCTTTCTCCAATCAACAACCATCTCCTGCAACTGGTCTTGTCGATAAAGTCTTACCCATCTTTGCTTATTTGTTCCTCTATCTAGCTCTGCGTAAACATCGTTACCACAATAAACGATATCTTCGCCCCAACCACTTTCAGGAATGGAAGAGTACACGCCTTTCCCCATCATTCCTTTTGGTATTTTCTCACACATCTTGATATATTCTTTTGAAGTGTCCATAATTTTTCTCCTACTTTATAAATTTGTCATATTCTTCCCAAGATTCTTCTTCTGTAGGATTAGCATAGATCATTGTTGTCTCTAAATCTTTATGCCCTAACATTTGCTGTAACATACTTTCTCTTACTCCTATCTTTAAACAATGCTTTGCAAATGCGTGTCTAAGAGAATGAACATGAATATGTTTCTTAAATCCCAATTCTTTATCAATTCTTCTAACTGTATAACAAATATAAGAAGCTGTTACGTTAAAAGCATTCTCTCTTTCAGATTCTACATTGAAATAAGATTGAATTTCTTTTACCAGTGATTGAGAAAATCTAATTCTTCTATCGCATTTGCCTTTTGTATTTCTAACAGTGATCAATCTATCATTCAAGTCAATATCACTTCTTTTTAAATTTATGAGTTCGCTTAATCTTAATCCAGTATAGAATAAAATTTTTATAACTAATTCTCTTTTTGAGTAATCATCTGAAAACATTAGAGGCAAATATTTTATGATTTCATCTAATTCTTTTCTAGTAATATAAGTACGAGTTCTTCTATCTTCTTTTTTAAGACTAGGAAATTCTATATCGACTTTTAAAAATTTCGCATATTGTTTTAATGCTTTTATAGTCTGATTTAATGTACTCTTAGAAATTTTAGAATCCACACGCATTTCTATATATTCATCAACTGTAGATTGATTAAATTCGTTCATTTTTTCAAAGAATAATTTTACTTGTGAAAAATAATTAATCACTGTATTCTTTGAAGAAAGATTTAATTTCAAATATTGTTTAAATTTACCTAAGTTCATTTTCTATTCTCTGCTAAATCATCATAAAGATTGCATAATTCTTCCATAAAATCGTCAAATTCAAAAATTAAAAGATTGATATTAGTTGAAAAAGATTCAACTCTTGCTTTACTTCTTTCTCTCATTCTGCGAAAGATAGCTCTCACATATGAAGATTTTAAACTTTGTACTGTCAACATTGTCAACTCCAATCAATAGTTAATATTAAAATAATTATCAGTAATAAGATTTCAATTCCCATCGATGATATTTTCCTTCTCAATTAGGTTGTTCTCTTTATTTTAAGCATCACCACAATGGTCTTCCATATCTCCTAGCCCAACAAAATCATCTGGTTCATGTTCATCTGCTATATCTATTGGATTATCTTTGTTAATTAGGTTGTTCTCTAAGAGATATATAAGCATAGAACCACGAGCATTTGCTTCAGTACTATAAGGTTTAGAGTCTTTTTCATCCTCAATTTCTTGACATCCCCAACCTAGAAATTCACACTTACCTGCTGTATTATAAAGTTTACAGCTTATATATCCCCAAGGTAACAACTCCCCCAACTCTGCACAAGTGAAGGCAGAATAATATGATTCATAAATCCCTGGGTTTTCGTATCGTTGTTCGTTTGTAATCAAAAAAGCCTTTGTTCTTTTATCTGCGTATTGACACCAATACCACAAACTATTTTGAATTATATCCAATTTCTTCAACTTTTTGGCTATTTCTAGGCTAATTACTTGATATTCGAGTTTCATTTTTGCTCTCCTGTAAAAATTGTTTTCCTTTAATTGTTAATTTTCTTTTATTAGAAACAGTAATCAATTCTTTAAACATGAGATATGGTTCAACTTCAAATTCATAAGTTTTAGGTTCTATTCTAAGAAACTTAGCAAGAGTCATTTTACCTGCACCATCAACTTCGTCAATATATTTGAGGACACGAATATCTTGTCCTGTTAATCCATCCTGAAAAATATTGTTATTATGTTTTACTTTTTCCCAATCTCTGATATAAATATATTCTCTCAATAATGCTAATCCAATTCGAGGAACATATCTACAATTCTTTGCAATTTCAAAAAGAATTTTATTCTCAACTTTCTCATTGGAATATTCTTTACTGATGAATTGTTTGAAGATTTGCATTAATTCTTCAAAAGTATAATTTTCTAATTCTATCTGCAAAGGAAATCTTTGCACTAAAGCAGAAAGATATTCTGAAATATTTCCTTTATGAGTAGTGGCAAAGATAGTAGTAAATGGCTTGATTTTTGTTCCTGCGATTTTATATTCTTCTAAGATCGGTAACATGAAAGTTCCTATTTTTTGAGATACTCTATGAGCTTCATCTAAAAATAATATACCACTTTCACATTCAACAATTTTATCAACAAGTTGTTGCTCTGATTTTATTTCTCCTGCTGTACAATTAACAAATTTTTTATCAAGTAAATTAGCAAGAATATTAGAAAAAACAGTTTTGCCACAGCCACTCGGAGCAGATAAGAAAGTATTTGGAAAATTATCATCAAATTTTTTGCATCCTTTAAGATAACAAAGCACTCGCTCTTTAGCTTTATTTTGACCGATATATTCATCAAACGAGGAAGGGCGAAAAGAGATATTGCCCTCTCCCTCATTTACATTAGATAAATCCAATGCTTCTGGTTTGATAACAATTTCCATAGGAGATTCTTTTTGAGTTTGAATAGATTTACATTCTTCGTCAAATGATCTCAAAAAATCTTCTTTTAATTCTTCCATATTATCTATTGCTCGCCTTTTAAATAAAAACATAAGTTCCTTTCAGTTCCATTTAGTATTTGTAATAGAAAATCTAATGGAGAATTTATTTCTCAAAAAATATACAGAGAGTTCAAACCAACCTATTTTCCAAGATTTATGAAAATATTTACTTGTCATTTTTATTTCATTTC
>JAEOTG010000112.1 GCA_016839985.1 Candidatus Heimdallarchaeota archaeon
CACATACCTATAAGGAATCCTACTAATAGCAAGAATCCAATGATTCCAGGAATAATCCTAAATCCCAGTAATGAGTATTTACTTTGATTAGGATTTGTTTTTATTAGAAACTCATAGAAAAATTTCGAAAAGCGAATCCTAATGCAAAGAGTATAAATAGTCCTACTACTAGCAAGAAACCAATGATTCCAACCCAACTACCACTGTATACTTTTTTTATAAGTATACGACTAATTATTATTAATATCAAGCCTACAAGCATTAAACTAAAAAACAATGTATAATATGGATTAAAACCCTCAACAATCATAAACCACGCATAAAAACCAGTACCAATAACAACGAATATTACTGATAATACTAAAAGAATAAGATTATTTTTAGATTTTCTTTTCCCCTCCTTTATTTCTTTTATTCTCTTTTCTATTCTTTTTATTTTCTTTTCTCTTCTTTTACGAACAGCTTTTCTCATTTTTAACCACCTTTTGGTGAAACTATATTATTATGTTTTCAAAAATAATAAACATTTCTATCTCAAGAATGTAATTTATTTCTTCATCGTTTCTCTTAATAATCCTTTCCTCTACCATTATCACACAATTCTTGCGAAGAGTGAAGTTTTTGATATTCCTCTAAGGAAGAAAAAAAGAAAAAGAGATATATCTCTTATTTTTTAGCTATAGAGAAGAATAAGTCGAATTCTATTTTTTCTCCATCTATTTCATCATTTAATGCTTGTTCTAAACACTGATGCCCAGCCATTTTGTATTTATCACTGTCCTTAACCCACATGTATAGTTCTTTCCAAGCTTCACCAAGTTGATGAACTCCTGAGCAGCTTGAAACTACATAGAGCCCACCATGGAATTGCTTTACAGTTACATCTGAACCAGGATCAAAATCCTCATCTACTGTAACCCAGAATTCATACCCATATGGATTGTCTTCATTAACTAGATATTCACCTGTTTCTTTGATGATTTTTGGATGAGGATTATCAAAACCATAAATTTTATGCTTATCACTTGGAATTTCAGAAATCTTTTGTTTCTTTACCCAAGCACGCATTTTCTCTGATGCTTTAGGTTCTGGATCTCCCAAAAATGTGCCCATTTCATGGAATGAAACTACTTTAGATGGAGGTAATTCAACTATTCTAAATTTTTCTTTTCCCATTTCTATTTCACCTTCAATTTTTGTATATCGCTTAATCATTGCTTCATAAAATAAGCGATGGGATTCAAGCCTTTCTTGTTCTCTAATCTTAATATCCAGAAAAACCTTAGCAGAGGATTTTAAAATGTCTTCACCATCAAAAGATATCTGATAGACACCCCTATCTAATCTCTCAACCAAACCACAGTCTACAAGCTGTGTAAGGTGGTTTGCTAGAGAAGTTTTCGGAATATTCATTTTTTCCTGTAAATCTTTGAATTCTAGCTCTTCAGTAAGTAATCTCGCAAGAATCTCTATACGTGTAGTGTGATCTAAAGCTTTGTGTAAATTTGCGATATCACTCATTGATTCGATTACAAACAATTTCAAAGATTCTTTTGAACTGAAAGGCATATCATCCATTTTATCCATCTCATTAGTTATTATATGACTAGGGCAATAAATTTCTGAATACCAGAATAAATGAATAAATAATTATATAGTTTATCATATATAAACATCTAAAGTAATTTCAAATTAGAGGAAGTTTAAAAATAGATATCACTAATGCTTATTCGTGAATGAAGATTTATTTGACAAGGCTAGACATTTGCTTTTGTCTAACACAGTTGAAAAAAATGTATTTCTTAATGGTGAAAAGAGTAAGATAATTTATACAGCTCCTAGTCCAGGAACATATGACCAACAGTGGTTTTGGGACAGTTGTTTACACAGTCTAGTTTGGATGAAGTTGGGAGAGAAAGATAGAGCTTTTCAAGAGCTTGTAAGTTTAATGATTGGTAAAGGAAAGAAAGAATTCTTTCCTCATATGATTTTCTGGAAACTGAAAAAAGATATTTATTGGCGATTATTCGATAAGCTCTATCTTACTGAAAGATATTCAGA